>NZ_NFUX01000006.1:0-146699 GCF_002264385.1 Paenibacillus sp. VTT E-133280 | reverse complement strand
TATTTCTCGCATAAACGCTTACCGTCCATTTGGGACGCCGAAGGCGTTTTTGCTTGATAAAGAATTTATATATATAATGGTTTTATGAAGGGAGAACTTCCCGTAGACGTCCTGTCTTCTCATAAACATCCTGAAACAGACGGGAGGGTTGATTTCGAACCGCTGGCTTAGGTGCTACGGTCTCATAGGGCCCAACAACTACAATATTATTAATACTTCCCTTGACGACAGCACCATCCTTAATAATGGCGCCTTCACCAATAATGGCATTTTCAATCTGTACTCCACGTCCAATGCGAACGCCAGGCATAATAACGCTTTGTTTAATTTGGCTCATTTTTCCAATTTCCACACCATTGAAGATTACTGAACGTTGCAGGCTGCCTTCTTGTGTGCAGAATTCATTCACGAGAGAGTCCGTTGATGGCATCTGAACACGTGGTTTATGAACAGCAAGCTTAGTCCGGCGAATCCGGCTATACATCGGCCAATGAGCTTTGTCGAGCTTCATGCCATTATTTTTTTGCAGAAGATCCATATGTGCTTCCCAGAGACTACCCACAGTACCAACATCTCTCCAATATCCTTTGAAGCGGTAAGCGAATAAATCATCATTCTGATCAAGCATTGTTGGTATAACGTCTTTACCAAAGTCATGACTGGAATTCGGATTAGCTGCATCCCGCAACAAGTGCTCCTTCAGATAAGCCCACTCAAACAGATATATACCCATAGAAGCTAAATTACTTTTAGGTACTTTTGGTTTTTCCGCAAATTCAGAGATTTTCAGTTCCTCATTTACGTTCATCACTCCAAAACGGCTAGCTTCATCCCATGGCACCTCCATGACGGAGATCGTGGCTTTAGCAGCCTTGCCAACATGATAATCCAGCATTTTGCGGTAATCCATATGGTAAATATGATCACCGGACAGAATAAGTACATGCTCTGGATTACAACTATCGATATACTCAATATTCTTATAAATCGCATCAGCTGTTCCTGTATAGCTGTCTCTGCCTTCAACACCGGAAGGAAGCAAGGTGACACCTTTATCCTTTTGACTATGTAAGCCCCAAGGTTCACCTTCACCGATGTGATCGTGCAAGGATTCAGCTTCATATTGCGTAAGAACACCTACTGTATCGATTTTAGAATTTACACAATTACTTAGTGGGAAATCAATAATTTTATACTGTCCACCGAAAGGGACTGCAGGCTTAGCCATACTGGAAGTCAAGGGAGCCAATCTGCGGCCTTCCCCTCCTGCCAAGAGCATGGCGATACAATCTTTTTTGTTATTCATTTGTTATCCCTCCCATTATTTTGTCAATGCTTGTTATATAAACGCACGACAAGCACTTGAAACGACATAGGTGAAGTATATTGCTGTGTAAAAAGAAAAATTACAATTAATATTTCTTTATCAGAAAATCTTTTGTTTTCACATCAAATCATTTTCAAAATGGTAATATTCGGGTAATCTAAAAGGTACAAGCATTCAAAAAGGTGGTGTAGAATTGGCTGAAATCGCAACAATCGATACCCTTCCGTCAGCTGCTGATATTTATTTGTTCCATGAGGGCACCAATTTTCGCAGCTATTCTATGCTGGGTGCGCACACTGCCGCTGAAGAAGGCGTTACGGGCGTGCGCTTTACCGTGTGGGCTCCTCATGCGACATATGTAGGACTAGCTGGTGATCATAATGGCTGGGATGGAACGCAGGACATGGACTCGTTATATAAGATACCCGATTCAGGATTTTGGAGTCGCTTTTTTCCGGGAATAAAGCCGGGAACTTTTTACAAATACAGAATTGTTGCCAGTGATGGCTCCAGCTTTCTCAAAGCGGATCCATTTGCCTTCAAAGCTGAGGTTCGACCGGCAACTGCATCCGTTGTTACGGATCTCAGTGGTTACCGTTGGGGAGATGCTGCATGGCGGAGAAAGAGCAAAGCTCCGTATCATCAACCGCTGAACATTTATGAGATGCATTTTGGAACTTGGCGTCAAAAAGAAGATGGGGAATTTTATAGCTACCAGGAAATGAGTGAAATATTAATTCCTTATTTGGTGGAAATGGGCTATACCCATGTAGAGTTTATGCCACTTGCTGAGCATCCATACGATTTATCTTGGGGCTATCAAGGAACGGGGTATTTCGCAGCTACGAGTCGGTATGGTGAACCCCATGAGCTAATGTATTTAATCGATCACTTGCACCAAGCAGGCATTGGTGTCATTCTGGATTGGGTTCCGGCCCATTTTGCAAAGGATGCACATGGTTTAAGAATGTTTGATGGCTCGCCACTTTATGAATATGCAGATCCAATGTTGGCGGAGAAACCAGGCTGGGGGACTCTTTCGTTTGACTTCAGCAAGCCAGAGATTTCATCGTTCCTCATTTCTAATGCGCTCTTTTGGTTTGAGTATTATCATATTGACGGGATGCGGGTAGATGCGGTTACCAGCATGCTTCGTCTCGATTTTGAAAAACAGGCTCATCAATACCGGCGTAACGTGAATGGGGGTCTGGAGAATTTAGAGGCCATTACATTTATTCAGAACCTGAATAAAGCGATATTTCAGTACTATCCTAAGGCATTGATGATGGCAGAAGAATCCAGTGCGTGGCCTGGAGTTACAGCGCCAGCTCATGAAGGGGGTCTCGGTTTCAACTATAAATGGAATATGGGATGGATGAATGATACTTTGGGCTACATAGAACATGATTTCTGGGGTCGCCCTCATCATCATAATTTATTAACATTTCCAATATGTTATGCTTATGCCGAAAATTATGCATTACCGTTATCACATGATGAGGTTGTACATGGCAAGAAGTCGTTACTTGACAAAATGCCAGGTTCTTATGAGCAAAAGTTCGCAGGACTTAGGCAACTGCTCGGTTATCAAATTTCCCATCCCGGAAAGAAACTCCTGTTCATGGGAGGAGAATTTGGTCAATTTATCGAATGGAAGGATCAGGAGCAGCTGGATTGGCTACTGCTGGACTATGACAGCCATCGTAGCATGCTAGCTTACACTGCTGCACTTAATAAACTGTATCGCTCGGAGAAAGCCCTGTGGGAGCTTGATCATTCCCAAGAGGGTTATCAATGGATTGATGCAGATGACAATGAACAAAGCGTGATTTCATATCTGCGTAAAGGCAAGAAGCCAGGAGATACGTTGCTGTTTATCATCAATTTTCAACCTGTCCAACGTCAACAGTATCGTATAGGCGTTCCACGCCCAGGAATTTATGAAGAGCTCTTTAGCTCAGAAGATGTAGCGTTCGGAGGGTCGGGTATACACAACTTGCCTCAGAAGAGCAAAAAGTTAGAATGGCATAATCAGGTGAACAGTATAGAGCTAACATTACCGCCTCTTAGCTTCCTGGTGTTTAAGAAATCGTCACGAGTGGGTAAGAGTAAAGAGGCAAATGAGTCATAGAAAAGAACGAATAGAGAATCCGTACACTTTAAAGGGGGAAATAATCATGAAAGTTTTATTTGCCGCAGCTGAAGCTCATCCATTTATCAAAACGGGTGGTCTGGCCGATGTCATTGGGGCATTACCTAAAGCGCTGAAGGGTGCCGGGGTGGATGTACGAGTGATTTTGCCTAAATATCGTGGGATTCCAGAAAAGTTCACTTCAAAAATGGAGCCTTTAACAGAAGTGTATGTGCCAATCGGTTGGCGTAATCAATACTGCGGGATCGAGCATATGGTTTATGACGGTATCCCCGTTTACTTTATCGACAATGAATATTATTTTGGACGGGACGGAATCTACGGATATATGGACGATGGAGAGCGCTTCGCGTTCTATAATCGTGCGGTGCTGGAGTGTCTGCCAGCGATTGATTTTCAGCCGGACGTCTTGCATTGCCATGATTGGCATGCGGCTGTAATCCCCATGCTGCTACAGGGGCATTATCGACATGATCCATTTTTCAAAGAGATGCGAAGTGTATTTACTATACATAACCTGTTGTATCAGGGCGTGTTTCCTTATGAAGTACTTGGGGAGTTATTGGGTCTCGACAGTAGTTATTTTCTAGGGGTTGAGTATTACGGAAATGTGAATTTCTTAAAAGGAGGCATTGTATACAGCGACCGTGTCACCACAGTAAGTCCAACCTACTCGGAAGAAATTCGGACACCTTATTATGGTTACGGATTGGATGGTCTGTTAAATGCGAGAGCGGATGTTTTGAGCGGTATTGTGAATGGAATTGATACAAAAAGCTATAATCCTGCAACAGATACAAGTCTTGTTACCCGTTACCGTTCTAATCTATCTAAGAAAACGGAGAACAAATTAGCCTTGCAGGAGGAATTAGGACTACCTGTGGATGCCAATATTCCGATGGTAGCTATGGTTACTCGTCTTGTGGATTCCAAAGGCTTAGATTTGCTTACTCGTGTATTGGATGAACTGCTATATAATGATGACATTCAATTTGTACTGCTTGGAACGGGGGATGAGTCCTATGAGCGATGGTTCAGGGAAGCGGCTTGGCGTTATCCGACAAAGCTATCTTCGCAAATCCTCTTTAATGATGCTCTCTCACGTAAAATATATGCCGCTAGTGATATCTTTCTTATGCCTTCCAAGTTTGAACCTTGTGGCATCAGTCAGCTTCTCGCTTTGCGCTATGGCAGCATACCCGTTGTGCGGGCAACCGGTGGCCTGAATGACACGGTTCAACCTTATAATGAAGAATCCGGTGAAGGGAACGGCTTTACGTTCAGCAACTATAACGCCCACGATATGATGTTTACACTTCGCCGGGCGATCTCGTTATACAAGCAGCCAGAACACTGGAAAAAGATTACGAAAAATGCCTTCGCTGGCGATTATAGCTGGAATGTATCGGCTCAGCAGTACATTGATATTTACAATGAAATTACGGAATAAAGATTCATCAGATTCTGTTATAGGTTAATAAGGGAGTGCGCTGAAGTATGACTCATACTTTAGTGTACTCCTTTTTTTGATGAAAATTATTAAGGGCAATTTGCCGCATGATTTGGTTAAGAGAGGGAATAGTAAAAATGTATAAAATTATATAAAAATTGAATAAATTTGGAATGATAGGTCTAAGAAGATGAGCTCTTTGCTGTGAAACCCATTAAAAGGAAGTTATTGTCACAATTATGCCTTTGCATATTCATGCGTTCTGATTTATAATAAGTCGGTCAAAGGGACTACTAAGATTTTTTTTTCATAAGAATAGGGGAGATATAGAAATGAACAAATGGGGTAAACTTAGTTTAGGTATGCTATTAGCAGTAGGCCTGTTGTCAGGCTGCGGTCAAAATAAAAATGATAGTGATACCGCTGCAAGTGGAGATGCAACTAACGGTGGGGCTACTAAGAAGCTTACTATGGGCACAAGTGCAGATTTTCCTCCTTACGAATTCCATAAGGTAGTAGACGGTAAAGATACTATCGTGGGCTTCGATATCGATATTGCTAAGGAAATTGCTGCCGATATGGGTGCAGAGCTTGTGATTAAGGACTTGCCATTCGATTCACTATTAAACGAATTGTCCAGTGGAAGAGTAGATATTGTAATTTCTGGACTTAGCCCGACGGAAGAACGCAAAAAAGCTGTTGATCTTTCAGACATTTATTACAAGGCGGAGCAAGCGATTGTTGTGCGCGAAGCGGACAAAGATAAATACGCCACTATGGATGCTGTAAAAGGTACAAAGATTGGTGTACAAACCGGATCCATTCAAGAAGAAATTGCTAAAGGGATCGAGGGAGCGAAAATCACTTCGCTTGGTAAAATCTCCGAAATCGTTCTACAATTGCAATCCAATCGTGTAGATACTGCTATCATTGAAGGACCCGTCGCCAAATCATTCGTTAAGAATGTTCCTGGTCTTGTAATCACTGATGCTAAGCCAGTAGTTGAGGATGACGGTTATGCTATTGGTATTAAAAAAGGAAACAAAGAGCTACTGGATCAAGTAAACAGCACACTGACACGTTTAAACTCAGAAGGTAAAATTGATGAGTTTGTGACGGCAGCTAGTGAGCTTGCAGATAGCACGAAATAAAGAAATAACGTATTTTTTTAAAGGCTGCTTAAGTAAATTGTATGTGTATACAGAAAATAGCGGCAATAAGCTATTTTCTATTTTTTTGGAGATGGGAGGATAGAATATGGACATTAAATTATTTCAAATGGCTTATGATTATCGTGATTTTTTCCTGACCGGTTTGCAGTATACTTTACTGCTTGCTGTTCTGGGTGTATTCTTTGGTTTTATTCTAGGGATTATCGTTTCCTTGCTACGTATGTCCAAATGGGGTGTGCTTCGCTTCTTGGCAACAGCCTGGGTAGAATTCCTTCGTGGTACACCTATGCTTGTACAACTGTTTCTCATCCATTATGGATTGGCTACGTTTGGGATTGAGTTTACACCGATTCAGTCGGGTGCAATTACCTTATCCATTAACAGTTCTGCTTATCTTGCAGAGATTTTCCGTGCGGGGATACAGGGTGTAGATCGTGGACAAATGGAGGCAGCCCGTTCGCTTGGTATGAAGCAAGGGATGACTATGCGTCATATTATACTCCCTCAAGCACTTAAGAGTGTTCTCCCGGCCATCGGAAATGAATTCATCACTATTATCAAGGAATCATCCATTATTTCTTTTATCGGCGTAACGGATTTGATGTTTCAAGCCCGAACAGTTACAACGATTTCTTACGATGGCATGACACCCCTAGTAATTATCGCATTTATGTACTTTGTGCTGACATTTACGCTATCGAAGATTCTGGGTAGACTGGAAAGGAGGCTGAATACCGATGATCGCCGTTAAGAATTTGCAAAAAAATTATGGGAAGCTGGAAATTCTCAAGGGAATTGACTTGGAGATTCATAAAGGTGAGGTCGTCGTCGTTATCGGACCGAGTGGATCGGGTAAAAGTACCTTTCTGCGCTGTTTGAATCTCCTGGAGCAGCCAACTGGTGGCGAAATCACTTTTGAAGGTGAATCTATTACCTCCAAAAAGCACGATATTAATGTCACGCGTGAGAAGATGGGAATGGTATTTCAGCAATTTAACCTCTTTCCTCATAAAACAGTTCTGCAGAACATTACACTAGCACCGATTAAGGTAAAAAAACAGCAGCAGTCCGAAGCGGATAAATTCGCAATGGAGCTGCTTAAGACAGTAGGCCTTGAAGATAAAAAGGATGCTTATCCTGCTCAGCTGTCCGGAGGACAGAAGCAACGGATCGCGATTGCCCGTGCGCTGGCGATGCAGCCTCATGTGATGCTCTTTGACGAGCCAACCTCAGCCCTTGATCCAGAGATGGTCGGTGAGGTGCTGGAGGTTATGAAGAAGCTTGCAGAAGATGGGATGACTATGGTCATTGTTACACATGAGATGGGCTTTGCCCGCGAAGTGGGCGACCGTATTCTATTTATGGATGGCGGCGTGATTGTAGAGCAGGGTACACCTGCACAAGTATTCGGCAATCCTCAGCATGTACGTACTCAGGATTTTTTAAGTAAAGTGTTATAAATAAGTCAAATTGTAGCGGCGCTCGGGCAGGTTATCCGGGTGCCGCTTTATTTTTTTAACAGTTGCGTGATTTGAGGATATAATGGACTGAGTTCATTTATTTATGTAAACCATGTATAATAGATGGTCAATCAACTTGAAAAGGAGTACATACATAATGAGAGATGATCTGCGCCGGATCGGCATTATTGATATTGGTTCTAACTCCATACGTCTTGTAATCTATGATACAACGCCGGAGGGAGGCTATAAGATCATCAAGGAGTGTAAGTACTCTGCGCGTCTTAGTGAGAAGATTACGAAGGAAGGCCGACTGGAACAGAAGGATATGGAGACCATAATTCCAGTCTTGCGCCAGTTTAAAGAGATCTGCAATGCTTTTGAAGTGGAGACTATTCGCGCAGGGGCTACAGCGGCAATCAGAAATGCAGCTAACTCCAGTGAAATTATTACCTTTTTGTCAGAAGCATCTACCATTCCAATTGAGGTTATCAGTGGTCATCAGGAAGCTTACTTTGGTTTCTTGGGTGTTATAAACGCATTTAATGTTGAGGATGGCTACGTCATCGATATTGGTGGCGGGAGTACTGAAATTACACTTTTTCGCGGGCGGCGATATCAACATAGCATTTCCTTTCCGTTCGGAGCGGTGAATACCAATCTTATGTTTGGTCAAGGCGGGAACTGGAATGGAGAGCAGATTCAGAAACTTGAAACCTATGTTCTGGGGAGATTGGTTGAACATGATTGGCTTAACGCAACAGCAGGTCTTCCGTTGTTTGGTCTGGGAGGCACGGTTCGTTCTTTAGGGAAGCTGGATCAAAAGACTAGAGCCTACTCTTTACCAAACTCTCATGGCTACACCATGGCCAGTGAGACGATTGAACATTTTATGAACACATTACCTTCAATGCCTTATGATAAACGTAAAGATTTAGACGGGTTGTCTAAGAGTCGGGCAGATATCATTGTGTCCGGGTTGATTATTTTTCATACGGTATATCAGTATATTGGGGCTAGCCAGGCTGTAATCAGCGGGGAAGGGCTCAGGGAAGGTATGTTACATGATTTACTGAAGCCAGAGCAACCGGTGCGGGACAGTGCGCTTGAATACAGCTTAAATACGATCATTCGGTTTGATATTCGTACCTCTAAACGGTATTTAGATCATATTAATAAGCTTGCGCTAAGTCTGTTTGACGCGTTCAAGGATGAGGAGAATAAAGCTGAACATGAGATGTTAATTTATGTATCCATCATGCTACATCGAACGGGGTCTAACATTAACTATTATCAATCTAAACGGCACACCCTGTATTGGCTGATGAATTCACCGATTCGTGGACTGACACACCGCCAGCTTATCCTGTGCGCGTTGATTGCCTCGTACAGCACAAAAAGCCGGAAGCAGAAATTGTCCCAGATGTATAAGGACATTTTGCTGCCTTCCGACGAAGAGTGGATTCATAAGCTCGGATCGCTTGTACAGCTAAGCATTGCACTGGACAGCACCGAGATCGGGATTGTAAGCGGCTTGAAAGCTAATCTACACGGCAATACCCTTAATCTGGACCTTGAGGGCGCTTCAGCGCTTCTGATTGGTCTAGAGGACATTGAGAACGCCATAAAAGCATTTAAGAATGCTTGGGCTGTGAAGGTAAAACTCGATTTTCCTTCCAACGTGTAACATCCATTGCTGCGAACTGGCTCCGGAAAGGGGCCTTTTTGTCGTCTGGTTGCTCGTAATATCCATTAGGCTGTAAGAAGCTTGCCTTCACATTATCTTTAAGGGATAGTTCAAGAATCTTAACAATTTGTTTGCGAATATTGCTGTCTCTTACCGGACACATCAGCTCGATCCGTCGAGTTAGGTTTCTAGTCATCCAATCTGCACTGGATAAATACACCTCAGGATTCCCGCCATTTTCAAAATAGTAAATTCTTGAATGCTCCAGAAAGCGGTCGACAATACTGCGAACCGTAATGTTTTCGCTCAAGCCTTCAATCCCCGGACGAAGACAACAAACCCCCCGAACGATTAAGTCGATAGATACACCAGCCTGTGCGGCACCATATAAATCGTCGATGACTTGTTGATTAGAGAGTGAGTTCATTTTGGCAATGATACGTGCAGGTCTTCCAGCTGCAGCATGCTCCGCTTCACGCTTCATTAATTTTTGTAAGGAAAGGCTCATGTCCGTTGGAGCTACAATGAAGGAATTCCAGTCAAAATCAGCGGAATATCCCGTCATTTGATTAAACAGCTCTGAAGCATCAAGTCCGATATCGCTTTGAGCAGTAAATAGACTGAGATCCGTGTAGACTTTGGCTGTACTGTCATTGTAGTTTCCTGTGCCTACATGTACGTAGCGACGTAGCTCTTGACCTTCCTGACGGACAATCAAGGTAACTTTGGCATGTGTTTTGAGTCCAACAAGACCATATACAACATGACATCCGGATTTTTCAAGTTGACGAGCCCAAGCGATGTTGCGTTCCTCATCAAATCTGGCTTTTAACTCAACAACTACTGTTACCTGTTTTCCGGATTCAGCAGCATTAGCCAGTGCAGTAATCAGAGGAGAGTTACCGCTAACCCGATAGAGTGTCATCTTAATAGCCATTACTTGTTCGTCCTCTGACGCTTGAATGATAAAGTCCGTCATCGCATCAAAGGATTCGTAAGGGTGGTAGACGAGGACATCTCGCTCACGTAATACCTCGAAGAAATCCTCGTTCTCTTCAAATTCAGCTGGGTAGACCGGCTCAATACTTGGATAGTTTAAGTAACTAAAGCCCTTAATACTGCCGGCGAAGTTACGAAGGAAACTTAGATCTAGCGGACCTTCAATTTCGAATACGAAATCTTCAAGTTCAAACTCAGCTTGCAGCTGTTCCAAAGCATATGGATGAATTCCTTTTTGTACTTCAAGTCTTGCTGGAACACCGCGGCGACGCTTGCGCAGCTCCTTTTCAATCTCTTCCAGAAGATCCTCGGCCCCTTCTTCGTCGATCGTGAGATCAGAGTTGCGGGTCAAACGAAATTCACTAACGGCAACCGGCTCGTAACCACTGAATAAAGTTTGAATGTGATGACGGATGACATCCTCTATAAATACGAACTGCCGTTTCTTACTGTTAGATCGGTGTGGTAGTGGAATACATCTTGGCAGATTAGATGGAATTTGCAGAATAGCAAAAAAAGGCTCTTCTTCAAGGCCATTCTTACGAGTAAGAACAACTGCTAAATAGATAAATTGGCTATGAACGAGTGGAAACGGTCGACTCTGATCTACAGCCATTGGCGTAAGTACAGGATAGATGATATCCCGGTAATATTGTTCTATGGACTGTTCCTGTGCATGAGTGAGATCCTCATAATCCACAAAAACGATACCTTCTTTATGCAAACTCCGTGAAATATCACGGAAAATCCGGTATTGGTCGGCAACAATTTTGGTAACTCGTTTGATGAGACGTTTGTATAGCCCGGAAGGGGTGTAGCCAGTGAAATCTTTTTTAGTATAGCCTGCCCGGATTTGATCTTGAATTCCTGCCACTCGAACGCTTATGAACTCATCAAGATTGCTTGAGACGATAGCCAGAAATCTAGCCCGTTCCATTAGCGGATTATCGGGGTCTTGAGCTTCTTTAAGCACGCGTCGGTTAAATTCGATCCAGCTCAAATCTCTATTGAGGTAAGCAGTGGCTGGGCTGCTTTGGTTGTTTTTATTCTCTTCTGTATTCATGGGACCTCCAAATATGATTCGTTGTCTATATCTATTCTATTTATCATATTCTATCATTCTACTATTGGATAAAGCATGAAATGTTAACGCTATGTAAAATATTCGGGAATTTTATATGTTATTTTTTAAAAAAATGTGTATGAATCTTTAAATGTAGTTTACATAATAAAAAATATGTTAACCAGTACCTCTAAAAATGACAATATTGAAACTTGATTTTTCATAATGGTAACAATTACATAAGCACAGGTTACAAAATTGTGATATATTAAGTCCTGTCAGTTTTACAAAAGACTGCAACACACCAAGAAATCACACACGGGATGTACATAAGTACTTAAAATGTACACGAGCGTATACGGAAGTCATACCGTTCACGCCCATCTAATGAGGAGGCAATTATGAAGAACAAATTTAGAACAATTAAAACCCTTGCTGCAATTATGGGAATCAGTGCATTATTGCATGCTGTTCCAGCTCATGCAGACAGCGTTCATATCGCTAAGGATGGCAACACGTTTTATACTTTATCCAAGCAATATAATGTAGGTATGAATGAATTAATGAAAGCAAACCCAAACGTTGCAGCCCTTAACATTTACGAAGGTCTTGAAATTACTATCCCTAGTAAGATGCAGGCTGAGTCCGTAACTACAACTGACAAATCTCCAGTGATTACACCAAGTCTGAATGTAAACTCAGAGTCCAAAACAGTTGAAGCATGGGGGAAGTCGTTTAATTATGACAAATCGATTCAAGTCAAAGCTTCAGCTTATTCTTCTGCAAGCAGTGAGAATGGCGGATGGGGTGCAGTAGATTATTTCGGAAATCCTCTCAAGATCGGTACTATTGCTGTTGATCCAAATGTGATTCCTCTTGGTACCAAAGTATTGGTGACAGGGCATTCACATGATGGATTGCCTAAAGATGCATTCTTAGCAACGGCAACGGATGTGGGCGGTGCTATAAAAGGCAATCGTATTGATATCTTTATTCCTGGTAGTCAAAGCTTTGTATCATCATTTGGTTATCAATATGTACAATTATACATTGTTAAATAGATAGATAAAAATAGAGAAAATTTTAATTAATAAAGAGATATGAAAAGTTCTAAAATAAAGTTACACAGGAAACGGAGGGAGTCCTTAGCGGCTACCTCCGTTTTTTTTACGTATAGAAAAAATATATTTGGGGGGTGTTTTATTTACTTTTGGACACCTGTAGTAATTGAGGAACGGTAACGAAAGTATAGCCCCGCTTGCGCATAATCGTGATTACTTCAGGTAAAGCCTGAATCGTTCCTTGTAGATGACTACCTGGACCGCCTCCACCGTGCTGAAGAATAATCGCTCCTCTTCCAATATGGGCCAGAATATTATTTCTAACTTGGTTTTTGGAAAGTCCTTTCCAATCCAATGAGTCCACATTCCAATTCACGAGCGTATAGCCATGGCTTTTCGCCCATTTTAGCTGCTGTTCACTGATATCCCCATAGGGTGGGCGTATTAGTCGTGGTTTATATCCGGCCAAGGTTTGTATAATATCCTCGGTTTTTATGATTTGTGATTGAAAATCATTCATCGCAAGCTTCACAAACTGAGGATGATTATACGAATGATTTCCAATCGCATGTCCTTCTCTAATCATTCTTTTCACCAAAGCCGGATGTTTTTTTGCTCTGCTTCCCACCACAAAGAAGGTTGCTTTGACATTATATTTTTTTAGGACGTTTAGCAATTGGGGGGTGAATCTTGGATCAGGAACATCATCAAAAGTAAGTGCTATGACTTTATTCCGAGGTCCACTAGTCTTAAAAGTCTCTGGGTATTTGTGTAACAGCTGACTTAATGTAAGACCTTTAGCGTTTTTAGTGCTGTTAAGCGTCGAACTATTTGTAGCAGCGCTACCTGCTGAAATGGCCGTATCTTCCTCTGAAACGGGTATACTTGGTGTTTGTTCTTGTGGAGTCTTCTGACTCTGCACAGACGCTGACGCAACCTCTGAAGAATAGGTTGGGAATAGCATAGTTATGATTGTTCCTAATATTACGAGCAGTTTCTGACCTCTCCGTTGAAAATACATCCCCATCTGCCTCCTTTACAACCTGATCACCGTCATATTCTTAATTGTTATCCCCATAGCTGGGTAGATTTATGCTGTTGACCATACAGTTTGCGTTAAGATTTCTTGAAGGTTCCAATGCATGTATACTAATAGAACGGGGAATTCCCGAACCCATTATAGATTACGGAAGGGATGGAGACATGAATGTCTGATTTGTTTGCACCGTATGAATTGAAGGGGTTATCGTTGAAGAATCGTATTGTCATGCCGCCTATGTGCCAGTATTCGGTGGATAAAGAGGATGGCATCCCTAATGATTGGCATTATGTTCATTATGTAAGCCGTGCTATTGGCGGTACAGGATTTATTATCGTGGAAATGACTGGCGTTCATCCAGATGGTAGAATCACTAATCGAGACACAGGAATCTGGAATGATTCGCAAATTGAGGCTTATCGTAGAATCACAGATAGTGTACATGCATATGGATCAAAGATCGCTGTTCAATTAGGACATGCGGGACGTAAAGCAGTGGATGCTGAGCCGCCAGTGGCTCCATCAGCCATTCCCTTTGATGCTAATTCCAAAACGCCACAAGCTCTTTCTAAGGAGGGAATTTTAGCGTTGATTGAGGCTTTCCGTGAAGGTGCACGCAGAGCTGTGGATGCAGGATTTGATACGGTCGAAATTCATGGTGCACATGGTTATTTAATTCACCAGTTTCATTCTCCATTGACGAATACCAGAGATGATGAATATGGACAAGATCCTGCGTTGTTCGGAGAACAGATAGTTAAAGCAGTCCGAGAAGTGGTTCCCGTGGACATGCCATTGATTATGAGAATATCTGCGAAGGAATATGTAGAAGGTGGATATGATGCTGAATACGCTCTGGATATTTGCCGACGGTACAAGAATGCTGGAGTGGATCTGTTCCATGTTTCTTCTGGAGGTGAAGGTCCTATAGGTTCAAATGGAGGGCCGGGTGCAGGCCCTGCTTATCAAGTGGATCTGGCAGAGTTTATCCGTAGTGAATTACAAGTGCCTGTAATTGCAGTGGGGCGGCTTGAATCCTTTACTGAGGCACAGTCCATCGTCGCAGAAGAACGGGCAGAGCTGATAGCCGTTGGCCGTGGGATGTTGAGCGATCCCTATTGGGCTTTACATGCGGAAGAGGCACTTGGAGGCGTACGTAATGTACCCAAACCTTATGAACGTGGGATCTGGAAAAAAGATAGCTCGCTTTGAATGTGAAGTTTGTCACAGATTTTATGCTCCTTCTAAGGCAATCTTAATAAAGATAAAATTTGAAGGAGCTTGATAACGTGGGGATGGTTTTAAGTAACGATCGGCTAACTGACGGAGTGTACCACCTTAAAGTTGAAACGAATAGCGGCGGTGAAATGGGTCAATTCTACATGTTACGGGCATGGGGTGCTTATCCGATCCTTTCCAGACCGTTAAGTATACATGAAGTAAAAGAAGATAGTGTTGAATTCTTATATCACGTAGTGGGGGAAGGCACTGAAATATTTTCACGGTTGACTCCTGGTGACTCAGTGGAGCTTGAAGGGCCTTTTGGCACGGGATTCCCTCAGGTGGAAGGCAAGGTTGCGCTTATTGGTGGTGGAATCGGAATAGCGCCGCTATATTATTGTGCAAAGCAGCTGCCTAGTAGTGATATCTTTCTAGGTTTTAGTCGCGAAGCTTACCGGACAGAAACTTTTCGTCCATTAGCAGCCGAGCTTACAGTAGATGTAGGCGGATTTATTTTGGATCGTGTGGATTTTAGTCATTATGAGCATGTTTTCGTCTGCGGCCCACATCCTATGCTTAAGGCTGCACAGCTTAAAGGGTTAGCGGCTGAAGAGGCGGGTAGCAATACAAAAGTTTATCTCTCTTTAGAGAATCGAATGGCTTGCGGTATTGGAGCCTGTCTTGTTTGTAGTGTTTCTTGTCGTGATGGTCAGCGAAAAGCCTGTGCAGACGGACCCGTGTTCCTTTCTGAGGAGGTGATTTTCCATGACTAAGATGAGCACAACAATTGCAGGCGTTCATTTTAAGAATCCGATTGTAATGGCTTCAGGAACCTTCGGCTTTGGTCGTGAATATGGAAAGCTGTATGATGTTTCTTTGTTAGGTGGAATCTCAGGGAAGGGGCTCACCCTCCATCCCAAAGCAGGTAACCCTGGCACTCGAGTATACGAGACAGCCTCTGGTATGTTGAATAGTGTTGGATTGGAGAATCCAGGGGTATCCGCGTTTTTGGAAAAAGAATGCCCTTATTGGGAAACACTCGATACAGCCCGTTTGGTGAATCTTGGGGGCGGAACGCTTGAGGATTACGTACTTGGAGCAGAAATGATCCAGCGTGATGCCGATCTTCGATCAAGCGCAGGTAAACCAGCTGTTGATATGATTGAGTTGAATATTTCCTGTCCAAATGTAAAAGAGGGCGGAATTGCATTTGGAATCAAGACTTCAGAAGCGCAAAAAGTTGTACAAGCTGTTAGGCGTGCCACTAAGCTACCACTTGCAGTAAAGCTGTCTCCAGGTGCTGAGAATATCGTTGAGATGGCTCAAATGTGTGAGGAAGAGGGAGCAGATGCCGTCTCGCTGATTAACACCATTTCCGGGATGAAGATCGATGTGCGACGGAGAAGTAGTGTATTTAATAACTTATATGCCGGACTGTCCGGACCAGCGATTAAGCCAGTTGCTTTGCGTATGGTGCATCAAGTCGCACAGAACATATCTATTCCAGTAATCGGAATGGGGGGCATCACCACAGCTACTGATATTATTGAATTTATTATGGCAGGTGCTTCGGTAATCCAAGTCGGAACCTACAATTTTATGAATTTGAGAGCAGGCAGCCAACTTGTTGAAGAACTTGAGCAATTCATGGTTCAAGAGAATATTCAATCCTTAGATGAAATACGTGGCATTATATAAAGTGGAGTAGTGAGGAGATACTATTGACTTCTAACAAGATTAACCCTGAGGATATTGGGCTGACGGCGACGCCTGTCGGACGTGATCTCTTACTCGTAATCAGTGGTGGCGTTCATCATATTGGAGCGGCAAGTACTGCGTATTTGAATGGAGAGCAGGTAGAAGTGCAGACCTCTGCCGTTCCTCATCATAAAGAGCATACGATAAGTGAAGATATTGCGATCAGGGTAGCTAAGGCTCTAAATAGGACTGTCACAGTTGTGATGGGGATTCATTACGACGATCTTTCGAAAGAAGGCATCATGAAGGTAGTAGAGATAGTAAATAATAAAGTTAATCAATATTTAGCGCAACAAATTTGAAACGGAATTGGCAATTCTGCGTAAAAGATATCAAGTGAGTTTTTAAATTATCTTTTGGAGGAATGAAACCATGTCTATATTTAAAAGATTGCGCGATTTAACAATGTCTAACGTGAATGCGATTATTGACAAAGCAGAAGACCCGATTAAAATGACGGATCAGTACATTCGTGATATGACCGAAGATTTGGAAGATGCAGAAAAAGCGGTAGCGGCTCAAATCGCTATTGAGAAGAAGTTCAAGCAGCTGTATGAAGAGCAGGAAGCGCTTGTTAACAAACGTACGCAACAGGCACATGCTGCAGCTCAAGCTGGTAATGTTGACCTTGCTCGCCGAGCTCTGGAAGAGAAAAAGTCTGCTGAAGCTAAACTGGTAGAATACAAAGCTAGCTTCGACCAGAACAAAGCATCTGCGGATAATCTTCGTGGCAAACTTGACGAGATGCGTAAGCAGCTCACACAAATGAAGAACAAACGTGAAACCTTAGTTGCACGTTATAATGCTGCCAAAGCCCAAACTGAAATTAATAAAGCGATGAGCGGCTTCAGCTCTGATTCCGCATCTGCTGGACTGAAACGTATGGAAGAAAAAATGCTGCAAGCAGAAGCTCAAGCAGAAGCCAGCAACGAGATGAGCTCGGGCAACAAATCACTTGATGATGAGTTCGAGAAGTTGAACAAAGATCAAGCAGTAGAAGATGAATTGGCTGCTCTGATGAAACAATACGAGAAGCAATAACATTTCTTAGCCGTTTCACGGCTGATGTTCACAGGCGAAGGGGAGACAGGACTATCGTTTCCTCTTCGCTTTATCTATGCTTATGACAGCATGCAAAATGAATAAGCGGGGGCTATAGAATGGATTTCCATATCCTGGTGTCCATGGTCGTGTGGACAGTGAGCGGCGCGGTGTTGCTGTTTGTGCTTATGTTCGTAGATTCACTTTTCACTCGATACAATGATTTAGAAGAGTTAAAGGCTGGAAATATGGCAGTTACTACACGTTTTGTAATGAAGCTATTGGCACAGGCATTCATTTTATCATCATCGATAGCTGCTTCTAACAGTCTGCCAGATGCTTTGCTGATCTCGATTGTATCTTTTTTTCTTTTGCTTATATTGGAAAGAACGGTCCGTCTCCTCTTGGCTAAATGGGGGAATCTGGATCTGGATCATGGTACACAGCTTGGCAAAATCGGGTACGGCTTATTATCAGGCTCACTGCAAATTACGGGAGCTTTAATTATTTCTGCATTTATGTAGGGGGAACGATCAAGTTGAGTATATGGAAACGTATAGGTAATCTTTTCTCCAAACCAGCGGCTCAGGAAGTTCAGAAAAGTATGCTTAATTTGTCTCCCGGAGACATCTGTGAAGTATCGCTCGTTACCTACGAGGTAACCGGCAGGACCCATAATCGTGGACGAAATGCGGTAGTACTGACATTAAGAGATGGTAGTCAAATTGCCTATTTGCATATTGAGGAGCGGGAACAGCTGCAATATGGTTTGTATAAACCAATCGATGGGCGATTAGATAATCCTGCTGAAGTTCCAACAACACTTGAACTGGACGATTATACTTATTTTCTGGAGGAAGAATATGACGGATATGTCGCTGTCGCTGGTCAAACCCCTTTTATGAATGGCGGAGAGCAGCATGTGTGGCAATATCAGTCAGATGACTCTAGACTCCTGCGTGTGGAATGGCAACATGGACGCTTTATGCTTTATGAAGGAGAAAAAGTAATTCCTGGAGATGTGAAGGTTATCAGAGCATCCTAGAATTGAGTTGTAGGAGATGTGGTCTTATGACCGCATCTTTTTTTGTACAACTTTGTGATGAAATAGATAAAGGATTTTGCAGTTCTGCTATTCATTTTACTTCTGGTTGGCTCATGTTAAAATAGTACCTATTGTACTGCAAAAACGGATGATTTAGAGCGGAGGTAAGGTATGAAGGATCATAAATTTCGGAGAACAGCGCTTCAAGTAAAAGAGGCACAGGCCAAAATAATCAAATTTGCTAATCCGCTAGAGTCACAGGAGGTCTCATTGAATGAGGTCTGTGGACGTTATTTGGCCGAGGAAGTGATTGCGCCACATCCTTTTCCCGCGTTTAACCGCTCTAGCATGGATGGATATGCAATTATTGCAGCAGATACAAATCACTGTGTAAATGGACAAGTCGTATGGTTAGAAATGGTAGACAATATTCCATGTGGCGCTGTGGCATCGGTAGACATAACTTCGGGAACAGCAGCAAGGATAATGACTGGAGCACAAGTGCCATCAGGGGCAGATACTGTAGTTATGCTGGAAGTAACGGAGACACGTGAGGAGGAAGGAAAGACTTACGTAGGTATTCGAAAGAAGCAGGAAGCGAAGTCTAATATCACAACGATGGGGCTGGAGTTAAGCTCTGGTGAGCTAGTGCTGCCAGCGGGGCGATTAATCTCTGCGGGGGATATAGCTGTTCTGGCAGCGTTTGGCATACATACAGTGAAAGTCTATCGTCGGCCTAAGGTAGCTATCTTTGCGACAGGAACAGAGCTGCTAGAGGTACATGAACCACTACAGCCTGGCAAAATTCGAAACAGCAACTCACCCTTGCTTGAAGCTTTAGTCAAGGAGGCAGGTGGTGAGCCCGTGATGCTGGGATCTATTGTGGATGATCTGGAGCTGGCTCGAAGTAAAGTACAGATGGCGCTGGAAACCTATGATTTTGTAATCACTACGGGTGGAGTATCGGTAGGAGATTATGATATTATGGGCGATTTGGTTCGTGAACAGAGTGGAGATATGCTATTTAACAAAGTGACGATGCGTCCGGGGAGTGTAACCACTGCTGCTGTTAGAGGCGGTAAGCTGCTGTTAGCTCTATCAGGTAATCCAGGTGCTTGTTTCGTTGGTTTTCAATTGTTCGCACGTCCGGTTATCAGATTAATGCAGTGTGCATCACAGCCTTTCTTACCAGAATGGAGCGCCACACTCGGTGCAGATTATAATAGAGTGAATGACTTTACCCGATTTGTTAGAGCGCGATTAGAGATCCGTGAAGGCAGCCTTTATGCCATTCCAGCAGCGATAGACGAATCTTCCGTGATGGTCACGATCAAGGATAGTGATTGTCTGATTGTTGTTCCACCAGAGGAACGAGGCTTATCTGAGGGTGCTAAAGTGACTATTATCAAGCTTCCGGGAGAAATACGCGGATAGGATAAAGGTAAAATGCTCTATGATATTAACAATTGGACGGGAGTAGCTAATTATCTAATATGCCAGCGATATCATTTATAACATTTCAACATATGAAAAATTCACAATAGAAAAGCCAATAATTCAACATAATGCTACTCTGATCAGTCTTTCTAAACCATGTAAAAAGAGAGCCGGCCACACCTTTTCCATAAAATTCGGATAGGGTATGGCCGGCTTTTTGCAAAAAAAATCAACTATCCAAACGGCGTTCAATCGCCTCAGACATCGTTTTGTCCGTGAGATGAGCATAGATCTCGGTTGTTTCTGTCGAAGCATGCCCGAGCTGTTCTTTCGTTTTATAAATATCGTTTTGCAGGTAATAGTCTGTTGCAAAAGAGTGACGAAGCTTATGTACCGTTAGATAGGGCTTACCAAAGCGTTTTGCATATTTAATGATCATTTCTTGAATGGCTCTTTTGGTCATGCGTTTGCCTTCTTGCCGTCCATTGGGCAAAGCGATAAATAAAGCTTTTTCCCTCTTTGGTGTTTTATAACGGGATTGACGAAGGCTTAAATAAAGAGCTAAATCATCTTTAGCTTGTTCTCGAAAATAAACAGGGGTTTTGAAGGTTTCATCATTGTTCCCTTTTCGGGTGACATAAATCAGCTTGTTGTTAACATCCAGATCATCCACGTTTAGATTGACTACTTCGGATACACGAAGACCAGAATTCAGAATTAAGCTGGCAATACAGGCATCGCGTTCACGATTTAATTGAAAGGAGTAAAAGGCCTGCTTGTTACCTTCAACATCTCGTCCATATCCTTCGAAAATGTACCCCACGAATTCCAGCAGTTCCTCATCCTCTAGAATCTTGCCCTTTAATTTAGCAGCAGTGTCCTTAGGTTTATGCGTTCGTTTTACTTCAACCTTGGCCATAATGTTACGCTTAAGCAATGGATAGAAGTTCTCGTCCTCAGCGATCTGACTTAAATAATGAAATAAAGAGCGTAATGCGGACAGCTTACGGGACACGGTTACACGTGTATTGGTTCCCTCAGCTCGGGTAGTGAGGTGCAGGCGGTATCCAACAATACTATCCATATGCAGGGTTTCTAATTCAAGCAATGTGATCTCTGTGTTGGAGCTGGCCTGTGAGAGACCTTCAGCACGCAGCCATCCGAAAAAGGACTCATAGTCCCGAATATACTCCAGAAGGGTGGATGGGGATAGATCAGGTCGCTTATAGTCAATAAACTGCTGAACGAACCAAGGCATGAGAGGTAGCTTTAGATCCAGTTTTTTACGGTCATCGTTCTTTTGAACGCTCATGTGATTCACCTTTTCCATAGTTTTCTTATCATTTCTTCCTTCTATCTTATCATGTTTTGTTCTCCAATAGGCTTAGATCAAAGCTAATCACAAGCGATGACCTTGCTCCTGAATCAACTAAGTTATATGATGTGTAGTAAACATAAATGTCAGAGGTGCACCTAATGGAACTTGGAATGGAGCTGGTTCCCAGAGAGCGGAAACAGACGATAAGCAAATTAATGCAGTTTTACCTATATGATTTCACCCGTTATTTGGAGCTTGATGTAGACCAAGATGGGATATATCCTTCGTATCCGGGACTAGAATCTTTTTGGAGTAGTGGCAACAATAAGTTCGCTTATTTGTTCAAAGTGGACGGGCATATTGCTGGTTTTGCACTTGTAGAACGGTTGTTGCGTAATCCCGAAGGACAGTTTTATATGACTGAGTTTTTTGTAATGCAAAAATATCGACGGAGCGGTGTGGGGACCTGGGCCGCGCATAAATTATTTGATATGTACCCAGGCGACTGGAAGGTGTCACAGGTACGCGCGAATACGCCTGCCCGTAATTTCTGGCATAGAGTGATTGGTGAGTACACCAATGGAGAATTTAAAGAGCGGTTTAACCCGCCTCAAGGAAATCCGAGTCAATACTTCAGTACATTAAATAATAATAGGGTTAATATTTGAATGGGAAATAGCGATATTGTAGTCATCAAAAATCAATGCTTATTTTACCGTTCAAGAGATGTACACATATTTTGTTAACATAATAAATATTATGTTAACTAATAATGAATAACCCACAACCTCAACGGGATTGTTGGGTTATTTTTGTTCAAAATACCCAAGCAGAGATGGGGATTTAGCATATCTTATGATGTACTCAATTACAAAGGAGGAGTTAAAATGGGCGAATTCGCAGGAGGATACGGTGGATTTACTAACACAGGAGCTATCTTGGTTCTGTTTATCCTGTTGGTTATCATCACAAAAACTCTTTGTCTGTAATCCTTTAACTTCATGAATAAGGGTTCCGCCAGTCGATTTAGACTGGCGGATTTTTTTATGCCTGTGTATGTGATTAAAGGGTGGAGGATTTGCATGTGACTTACTATATAGAAAATAACTGTATACCATAATATATTTACAGTGTTCAATGATTAAACGATGTTCAAATTATAAGGAGACGTCAAGATGACTAAAGAACAACGGCAATTGCGTGATCGTGAGGAAATGAAGAAAAGGATATTACAGGCTGCGGCTTCGTTGATATCTGAGGAGGGTATTGACAAACTATCCATCCGCAAAATTGCAGAGAGAATCGAGTATTCTCCAGGAATTATTTATCATTACTTTCAGGGGAAAGATGAAATTGTAGTGAGATATTTGCAACAGAAATATACAGATATGGTTGACGGGCTTCAGTCTGTACAACGAAAGGCAGAGCATGAGCTGCCACCAGAGATGCTTTTGAGACAATCACTTGAGCAATGGATCAGGATGACCCTGTCCACAAGTGTAGAATACCGTAATGTAATGCTGAACGATACACCGGCTGTCCTTAGTTACACAGCTGTTTTATTTAAGGGAGCTGCACAGGAGCGTAAAGCGATTGGTATGCTCTGTCAATGTCTATCTAGGTTCGAATCGAAAGAACTCCATAAAGACTCTTCAATAGAGCTTACTGCTCAAGTGATATGGAGCGCTGCGTTCGGATTAATTATGCGTTTGATTGTGGAAAAGGATTTGCCTGAAGAACAGGTCGAAGCACTGATTTCTTGTTATTTGAATTCAATGGTTTCAATAGCAATCAGGGATATACATGAGCCTTTAACACAGTAGGAAGATCAGAGAGTAGGGAGGTAGCGATTAGAATGAAGACTATCATTGTGTATACTTCTAAATATGGTTGTACAGAGAAAGCTGCCTATTTATTGAAACATCAGTTGGGCGATGAGACTGAAGTAGTTAATTTAATGCATGCCAAAGAACCTACACTAGAGCCATATGATATTGTCATCTTAGGTGGATCTATTTATTTTGGGAAAATACAAAAACAAATGATGGAATTTGCTTCAAAA
This sequence comes from Paenibacillus sp. VTT E-133280, assembly GCF_002264385.1. Lineage (NCBI taxonomy): Bacteria > Bacillati > Bacillota > Bacilli > Caryophanales > Paenibacillaceae > Paenibacillus > Paenibacillus sp. VTT E-133280. Next base: position 123,407 of record NZ_NFUX01000006.1, on the reverse strand, counting down.
TATCAAAATGAATTAGGTAAGAAGCGCGTTGGATTGTTTATTTGTGCAGGAGCGAAGGGGGAGCAAGCCACACAGGAATTGAAATCTTCATTTCCAGAGGGGTTGTATAACCAATCAGTTACAAAAGAAGTGTTCGGAGATGAGATTTACGAAGAGAAGATGACTGTATTAGATCGAATGGTTCTGCGAGTGGTAAAAGGGAAAAACAAGAGTGTAAATGGATTATCGAAAGAGACGATAGAGCGTTTTGCACTTGCGATAATGAAGCGGTGAATGAGTGTGGAAAATAGACTCCCTAGAATTAGTTAACATAAGTATGATTATGTTAACTAATTCTTATCTCTGATAGCAATCATTATAAGTTCAGAGAGTGCGTACTTATAAATATAATTCTGTGATTTCATCATATGAAAAATTCACAATAGAAAAATCAAAATCCTGATCATACCTTATGCACTATACATCTACACTGCAACACACGATCACCCTATTAACAAAACCCCTCGAAAAAGGGTACTACACTTCCTCATACATTTATACAAGATTTTTTTCAATACAAATAGCTAGTTCTATAGCTTGTATGGCATTGTCTAACTCAATTATTGATGAACTACCCTCGATTAGACATTGGAGTGCATACTCCAAACTTTTTTGATAGGGATTAGCTGGTTCTAACAAAAGATCTAGTTTACCTGCAGCGGTATATTCAATTAATGAGCTTTCAACAGCTCCATTCATGTTGTCACTCTCTTGATAGACAAGTTTACCCTGTTCAAAATATGCCTCATAACCTACCGAAAAAGGATAAGTGGCCGGCATCTGTGAAGACACAATGATCTCTGCGTACCTATTAGATTGTTGAAAAACAGCGCGTACTATGGCTTGATCACTTTTACCACCATCAGTTCCCCAAACGAAGTTCGGTTCTATAGACCCCAGCATCCAGGTCACAAAATCCAATTCGTGAATCATAAGCTTTGTAGCGATAGCGTGTAGACCGAGGTCACCCCACAAGGGAGGCGTTTCTCTTTTTAAGGTGAGAGATAAAAGCTTTCCATATTTCTCATTATGAGTCGTTTCATAAAGATATTTGAACGCAGGATCGAATTTAATAAACTGGTTGACGAGAATTCGCGAATCATACAATTGTTCGGCTTCTTTCATCGCAAGGGCATCTTCTAGGTTGAAGCAAATGGGTGTCTCACAGAATACATGTTTCCCATGCATAAGCGCATCGACAGCATATTGCCTATGTAAATTAGAGGGCAAACAGATGTCAATTACATCGATGGTGGAATCGAGCATAATATCGTCAATATGAGTAGTTATCTCAACGCCTAAAGCTTGTTTTAGCTTCTGCAGCTTAGCTTCGTTCCGACCAAAGATAATTACTTTGTCTACTCGATCCATTGCCGTCCATAACTGCGCATGATATGCTCCGAATCCAGTGCCCAATACGCCTATATTCATGTGTATCAGCTCCTTTAATGTAATGAACTAATCATAACCTTCTATTGTTGACAACAGCTTGGCAAGAATTATGATGTATACTATAAAAAAGAAAAACTTGGAGGCTCCCCATGCGCTTGCATCGTTTGATAGCGATTTTATTATTAGTGGAATCAAGAGGGAAGATGAAGGCCAATGACTTAGCTGAAGCCTTGGAAACTTCCGTACGTTCTATCTATAGAGACATTGACGTACTTGCTGAAGCTGGAATACCACTGTTATCTACCCCGGGGCCGAATGGCGGCATCTCCTTGATGGAGGGGTATACTGTTAACCTAAATCAGCTTCATGGGGAAGATGTAATCAATCTATTTCTAACAGGAATGGGGATTCATACTGGTGGACATACAGATTCCGGATTAAAGCTAAAGGCAACCCTCTTGAAATTAGAAAAATCATTACCCGCTTCCTATCAAAATGATATCCAGAGGCACAAAGACGTTTTTATTTTGATGATACGCCTTGGTGGACAGAACGCTTAGAGATTCCATGTCTGGAATCGATTCGAACTGCTGTTTGGAGATCTAAGAAACTACAGATTGAATACCACAAGATTAACGGAGTTATTTCGATCAGGAAAATACTGCCCTATGTGGTCTTGTTGTGAAAAAAGAAGAGTGGTATCTTATAGCCTACTGTGAAGAAGTCGAACAAATTCGTACGTTTAAATGTGAGCGAATCGCCTCTACGCAGCGTATAGACGAAGAGTATGCTATCCCTCAGGACTTCTCTTTAGAAGGGCACTGGAAGCAGCAGGAGAGGGAATTTAAGCAAACTTGTAAAGAGGAAGAGATATATCCGGTATTGATTAGAACGAATAAGAGCCGAGAGGCTTCTATACACGGACTGGAGATCATGAACAGGGTAGAAGAAGGAGATCAAATAACCCTTACTGTAAATATGTTTAGCTATGATAGTGCATGTACAAATGTTTGGGGGATACTTGGTCAATCCGAGATTGTGGAACCTTTGAAACTGAGACAATATGTGAAGGCTCAGGTGAATTTGCTACAGGGGATTTATAATTATCATAATTTCGTTTGAAAAGGGACCGTTTTATCGCAGAGTCTGCAATGAAACGGTCCCGCTCCTTAAAAATGTAAATAGCTCAGTCATTAAGTTTACATAATTAAAAATATGTTAACTAATGTCTCTTTTTTTCTTCAATGACCTTTGTATTTATTTATCCACGTAAAATTGCTTCTAATTTTGGTTACTCACTTGCTTTATCTATTGTAAATAATTTTGATAATGATCTTCTATGTTTAGATCCGTCTCATGGTGCAGTAAACCATCCAAAACATGAATTGCACCCCTTGATTTAGTATGAATAATTTTTGTGTAGTAAGAAGAGAATTGATCACTCGTAAATCGATAGATAGTAGCTCCTTTTCCAGTACCGTAATGTGGGTTTGCATCTGCATTTGTGAAATTACAAATGTGTCAAGGGCTTCATTATATAGAAAGCAAACGGAAGGAAAAATCTATTAGTTTAACAAAATGTTCAATATGTTAATAAATCAACATTCAAACTTAATAGCTAACCCCTTTACCATCAAAGGGTTGGCTATTTTTAGTGTACCCGAAATGGGCTGGCTATCCCTTGGTGGTGACAATCGACTTGTATTATCCACTTTCAAAATATCGGATAAATAAAAATTATGTCACAAAACAGCTCTTTGAAATGTTATAGGGGTGCAGTCGACTGATAAATAAAAGGAGGTGAGCTTATGGAGGAAATAGATATTGGAAGAAGGTTTGTTAATGGCGGAGAAGATGAACTGGAAGAGATAATCAATCTCTATGGTGAAAAACTCCTTCGCTATGCAACGGCGATTCTATGTGATTATCATGAAGCAGAAAATATTGTACAAGAAGTCTTTCTTTCAGCCTATCAAAATCGGAATATTTTTGATGGCAATAACCTATCCGCATGGTTGTACAAAATTACATATAATCGCTGCTTAAATCAACTAAAAAAGCGTAAGATCCATTATTTTCATGATATTCGCAGTGAAGTAGTTTTACCAGAGAAAGATAAAGGTTTGAGTGATGAGATGCTTCGTGCGTTACAGAAGCTTAAACCTATGGAACGTGCCTTGTTATATGGGCGGATTATGGATGGGCAGAGTTACGAGGAACTATCTCAGCTTACAGGAAGTTCTCCAGCTGCATTACGCAAACAATATCAACGGGCCAAAGATAAAATAGTTAAATATTTTAATATTGCATATGGTAGAAAGGAGTCTAATTATGGACAAATTTGATATGGACGAAAAACATATACATGAAATGTTTTCCCAAATTACGGTTGATTCAAGTAAACTTGCAGAACAGGTTAAAAGCCGATTGTATGAAGGTAGTACTGACATGCCTGCTAGACACCGCAAACGGTGGACAAGGTCAACAATTGCAGCTATTGCGATATCGTTCGTATTAGTTACTAGTGCAACTGCTTCATCTTTAGGGGATTTTGATTGGTTCATAAAGAGATTTAATCCTGATTTTGGTAAGATTGTTGAACCAGTAGGAGTCTATAGTGAGGACGAAGGAATTCGCATGGAGGTTATCGGTGCACAGAAATATGATAATAGAGCGATTATATACCTATCTCTTCAGGATAGAACAGGTCAAAACCGATTAACGGAACAAACTGATTTTAGAGACGGATTCACTGTAAAAATACATTCACCAACAAACGAGGGAGCCAAAAGTGGAGACGAAGTTTTATCAGCCCGCATGTCATGGAAACAAAAAATGCTTAATTTTAATAAAGATACGAATACCATTTATTATGAGTTTAATATAACGGCTGATCCAGACACACCATTAACAGATCCGTTGGAGCTTGGCAGTTTTCTTATTTATTTTAACGAAAAAGCCTATGAAGACGAACCCATTTCCGTATCCCTTACAGGAATTGAAGATGTAGAAACGATTCCTATTGAAAAAGCACAGATTTTTGGGGGGAGTAATTTACCAAGTAACCTCAGTTCATTAACAGAGGCACTTATGCCAGGCGATTATGCTTCCATGCCCCATGGTGAAAAAGATCAATGGGTTTCAAATATCGGTATTATAGATGGAAAATTGCATGTGCAGACAGGGAAAATTTTTAACAAAGAGTTTGGTCCTAGTGATGCCATGCTTTCTCTAAAGGGTCCAGACGGTAATTCAATCTCCAATGATTATAGTTTGGTATTTCTCAGTGATAAGAAAAATAATCTTCTTGATCTTGAAAAAAACAATTATGATGACGCTAAGTATAAATATGAAGAATTTGTATTTCCTGTAAGCTGCGAAAATCTTAGTAAATACACTCTTTATTATACTGGTTCCGTTAATTCTGGGGTTGAAGGCAACTGGAAGGTGGCGGCAAATTCAAGTGATACTACTGCCAAATTACGTACTTGGAAAAATGATATTTCAGTTGAAGGTCATCTTTTTGAATATATAACCCTCAGTCCTTTAGGATTACAAGTAATCGGTACCTATAAAGGTGAGAATTTCATGGTCAGTGATATGCTACTTGAAATTGAAACAGTAGACGGTATTATCCCATTGGAAGGTGGTGGAGGAAGCCAAAACCCTGATAAACATACCTTCAATTCAAGTTGGGATACGAAAGCGCCTTTAGATATTACCAAAGTTAAAGCAATAATTATAAATGGCACTCGAATACCGGTTAAATAACAAGATAAATAATGTCAGCTCCTGATTCTTTTTGATGCACGGTCACATCATTGTAGTGACCCAAAAGAGATGGGCTGCAAATCAAAGGTTTATTTTAACATCTAGTAAAGTGGAGGATCTCAACATCCAATGTGGCTACGTTGGAGGAAGTAGACACGTTAATAATTCGAGTTGGATTACTTATCATATCTTATCTGAATCGATAGACAATCTGTTTACGTTGTACTGATAAATTCAATTTATGCAGAATAAGGGAAAAATAGAAAAGAAGCATTGGGCTTTATGATATAATGTGGTAAAATCTTCAACTCCAAAAATGCTGAGACTATCCCACATGTAGCGTCATCTTTCAGAGAGAATATCTCTCAAATAACCGTTGTTTCCGGATTTTCTGGATTTGAAGAAATTCCAAGAGGAGGAAAATAGAAATGAAGAAGAAGCTTGTTACGACTTTATGCGGTACCATGATACTTTTAGTGGGCATGGGCACAGGTGCTTTCGCGAGCTCGCATCTCCAAGAAATTAAAGCGTTGTTAAACGGAGATTTAAAAATCAGAGTGAACGGGGAGATTACCCCTCTCAAAGATGGCAATGGCAAAGTGGTGCTTCCCATCACTTATAATGGAACTACGTATCTTCCGGTACGATCTGTTTCTGAGCTGCTGGATGTTCCGGTGAATTATGACGGAACAGCCAAAGAGGTGATTATTGGCGAACAGCAGGCAGGCGTTCCCGTGAACCAGGAGGATTTCAACATCAGTCTGCATACCAAGGACCCTGCACTGACCAAATACGGTGGCAAGAATTATAAGGAAGTTCTGTACAGCGCACCTAATTCCAATATTAAATATACCGCGCTCAGCCCTAACGGCAAATATCAGAAGCTTGTTCTGCAATTCGCTGCAGTCGGCAAGGAAGTGGAGTCTCTTGAAATTAGGGATAATGACAAGAATATGCTCCTTAAAAAAGTAGAGAAGATCTCGCCTAATAGTGATCTCCAGACGATTGAGGTAGATATTTCTGGAGTAAAGAACATCGCAATAAATGTGACACAAGCTGTTGACGGCGGGTTCATTATTCCGCTGGATACTTCAATTTACAAATAAGATTAAGCAGTGAAGCCCACAATGCCGGTAAAGGCGTAGTGGGCTTATTTTCACGTGAGATTATATTAGATTTTTTCTCGTTCTTTTGCATTGAAGAGATTTAAATCCATCCTCCGTTATACGTGGACAGGCTTACAGGGTTTGTGTCGTCGGAGTGTCAGAAGAAAATAAAGTATTAGACTCGATTAATTGTAGTAACGTAAATAGAGGAGGGTTAGTTCATTATATGAACTAATCTCCTCTATTTTTTGTTTAATAGAAATATTAACTTAGGCTTTAAATCTTAGTATAAATTATTTAATATATTGAGGATAAAAGCTTTCGTTGAGGGTGTTGTTGTGAGAGTACAAGAAGTAATTCTTAATGAAAATAAAAAGAGATATTTGCTGTTGGATGCGGTAGGTGTTCCAGTTGTTCCTGTGATGAAGTATTTAAAATACCTGGATCAGACAGGTAAAAGCAACAATACACTGAAGACTTATTGCTATGCATTAAAACAGTATTTCACTTATCTTGAAGAGCGGAAGATAGATTACAAAGAAGTAGGAGTTAAGGATCTTGCTGACTTTGTAGGGTGGTTGCGTAATCCGTTTGAAAGTGGAAAAGTTACCCCATTACAACAGATTGAAGCGAAAAGAACAGAAAAATCAGTGAATCTTATAATCACAGTGGTAACAAGCCTATATGATTACTTTTTCCGTATTCAAGAGACCAAAACGATATGGTAGGTAAACTGGTAAGACAGGTGAACGGGAATTGTATGTTTCGCAGGGACTTATGGATTTATACGACGACTACCTATAAAACGTGATTGAAGATCATGAAATCGATACGAATTTCGTATTTGTTAAACTGCGGGGAAACCGTGTTGGACAACCGATGAATGACCGTGATGTTCGCGCCTTATTTAAAGTACTGTGTAAGAAAACAGGGATGCACATCCACCCTCACTTGCTGCGACACACGCATGCAACAATATACTATCGTCAAACGAAAGACATCAAGCAAGTGCAAGAACGATTAGGGTATGCAAATATTCAAACAACTATGAACATGTATGTCCATCCATCGGAAGAAGATATACGTGAGAATTGGGAGAAAGCTCAACATGCATTTCAGCTTGGCAATATACAATCAAAGGAGGTAACTGACAGTGATGTTACAGAATAAAAAACATATGAAAGCGGATAGGTTGAATTATAATCGGCTTGAACAAGAGATCTCCAGCTATCAAGAGCGATTAGTTCATGATGATGGGACCGTATCGTTTCACAAAATAGAGAACCTCTATTTCATGACTGAAAATACTTGGAGTGTAGATGTAATTGGTTCAATAGCTAACTTTCGGGATCAACTTGACAAATATAATCGATCAAATAGAAATATTCGATTCGAATTTAATAACCCATGGGTTAATCTTGAAGACCATACAAAGAGTGGATGAGTCGATTAGGCGGCTTGTAAAAGCCAAAGAGAGCATCAATTTTAATAGTGTGGCAACGGATGCTGGCGTAAGCAAAGCAACTCTCTATAATAATCCTGAGATACGTGGACGCATTGAATCGCTTCGTCAGCAGCAAGCTCAAGTGCCAACACCAAAACAAATCAAGCGAGAAATGGATGAAAACAATAAGGACGCCATCATTGCTTCGCTAAAACGTAAGATGAAGAAGCTCGAAGATGAAAATAAAAAATTACGAGAACAACTTAAGTTTTCATGTGCGGAGGTTTATCAGAGGATTTGAAAGAATGTATGTTGCCGCCCTATTCAACTAACGGGCAGGATAATGTAATATTCCATAATGGGTTGCATGTTCAGTTATTGGGTAAATTAGCTCAATAAATTCTATACATAAGATTATCTATGGTATAATATGTAAATATATTTTAAAAATACTAAAGCGTTATGAAATGGTGGACTAAACGAATGAATACAATTCAATTAATGGAAACCCATTTAAATATCGATCTTGGAAATTCGCCCTTTTTAAAATTAGATAAAGGGTTGCAAATTCCATACTCTTCGATTAAGGGAATAACAACAGGTAGACCCATACCAAATGCTTTCAAGCTTTATGGTGCTTCTTTTGGAGGAAAAAGAAATGGATTATTTAGATTTAATGGAGGTTATCATCTCTACTTTTTTAATAATGAGGTTGATACCCTTCATTTTGACTTGAATAATTTTCTTGTAGGTAAATTTAAAATATCAAAGTTAATCATTGATGTTAAAAACCCTGAAGAAATAAGTAAAACTATCTCCGAAAGATTGACGTGATAGTTCAATACCGAAAGGTCTACCGCACTGGCTTTTCTCAACTAACGGGCAGTTTAGTTGAACAAGATAAGTGGAGGTTTTATGTCCCATTTGACGCAAATTGCGACATAAGGAAAGGTGGAAATTCGGAAGTATTCATTTGATAGTATCGGGAAATATCAGTTTGCTGATTTGACTTAATACGCTAGGTAAGTATTCTTGTGGATGTAACCCAATTGCGAGCAATATGCTTATCGATATAACTGTAATCCAAATCAAACTTTTGTATACTCTTGATTTTATTTTTTTAGTGAAATGAAGAGAAAGTAACAAAATTAAAGTATTTAAAAAAAATGTTGTTGGAATACTCCCTATTCTTGCAAGACCTGTATATGGAAAGTATTGGATTAATAAAAAAATGGCTAATACACTTGGTATCATGGCTAGAAAAAAAGTTATTATCATCCTTATCATGTCGGTCTCCTAATCAGGTTCTCTGTATTTTTACAAAACGTTTTGATTATAGATAGCGAATTTCATACTGAGATATTCGTGAACTGGAATAAAATATCCTGCCCTGCTTAATTGCTACGACTGATAATAATATTATTTCTTTTTGACAGAAACGAGTCCGTTAGTTACTGCGCAGTACGAAGATATTGTGTAATAAAAGAAAGCGTGCTTGTTCAACTAACGGGACACGATAGTTGAACATAAAGGGTTTCACATATTAGTCATGACTAATATGTGAAACCCTTTAATATATCTATCTTTCTTAAATTTATGTCTTGATAAACTCAGAAAATAAAGTTGTAGACTGGCATAGGTAAGGTATTAACCTACTTAAATGATGATGATCACAAAAAGAAGGAGATGTAGATCAATTATTTGGTGAGATCCAATTAATATCATCTTTATTCTTAAAAGTAGCGGGCGATTTAGGTATTTACCCTGAAAATATTGAGTCCATAAAAAACCTTTAGAGACCAGAAATACTAAATTATCCATTAACCGTGTTGGTCTCATCACCATGCGATAACTTCTCTCTAGCAGTAAGCCTCTTGTGCGCTAAGAATAGAAATGGAAGACCTATAGCCGTGGTTAAAGCGAGTGGCAGGAAGATCGTAAGTCCGTTCTGAGCTCCATAATGATCCAACAACACTCCGCCGAAGATAGGCGCGATTACACTCCCCAAATTATTAAAGCCAATCGTTCCAAAGTACGTACCTTTCATTTCTGGCTTCGCAATCCGATCGATTAACATATCCATCATCGTAAAGAGCAGAACTTCCCCTATAGTAAACAGGATCACACTGAACATAAGCAGGGTTACACCTTCGGCTAAACCTACTAAGAGAAGACTAATAGCAACGCAGATATTTCCGAGAATCAATGGAATAATAGGCGAGAATTTGCTAGCCGTACGTACAATAGGATATTGCACCACTAATACCGTGATGGCATTGAGCGACAACATATAGGAGAATAATTGCCCACCATTTGTGAAATGGGTGTTCATTGCTAAATATTGCGCCATAGTTGAACCAAAATGTCCGTATCCAAGTACACAAAAGATAGTACCGAGTAGAACTGGCAAGAATACACGGTCTCTACCGGTTGTTGCCAAGGCTTCAAGTAAACGTGGTGGTTCGGCTTGCGTATGACTCTCCATGGTTGAGCGATGCAATTTGAATTGTACGAATAACACAAGCCCATATGCAACATATACAATACCAGCGATCATAAAAGGAAACGTAGATTCGGCAGAACCGAGCTGTACTCCAATAATCGGACCAAAGACAACACCAAGGTTAATCGCAGCGTATCTAAGATTGAATACTAGCAGCTTACTTTCAGCTGGTGTTATGTCAGATAAAAGTGCCCGTGAGGTGGGCTCAAACACAGATCTGCATAATCCGTTCAACGTATTGACCAGGAAAAATACCCACAGATGTTGGGCAACAGAGAATCCGAAGAATACTGCTGCCCAGCCAAATACGGAGATTAACATGACGATTTTGCGGCCTACAATATCCGAGATATATCCTCCGTAGAAGCTGGCCATTACGCCCGCCAAAGAGCTGACGGCTACCGTAATCCCAGTTTGTGTGGGGGTGGCTCCAAGGACTTGGGTTAAATAGATGGATAAGAATGGAATGCTCATTGAAGTTACCAAACGTCCGAACATCGTACCGACGATGATAGTCCAAGCTAATGGGTGAATATGCCTAAGATGCTGGTTCATAATTGAAAAGGTCTCCTAATCTGATAGCTATAATTTAGTACTGCATATTCATTAACGATATATGTATAATTATAATGATAAAAGGGGGAAGTAAAAGTGTAAGATTTACTTACAGTGTTTCACCTTTAAAGGAGTGAGCGATCGTGGACCATATTAGTAATCATTTTTTATGTTTAGCAATAGCCATCCCATCCTCAATAGATATAGGGGAAGGTAATCCTGTGACCATAGATAGACTAGCTTCTATTCTGTGCTGCACTCCTCGTAACGTAAAGTTTATTCTGCGAAAACTTGAAGAGCAGGGTTTTATACACTGGCAGCCTGGAAGAGGGCGTGGAAATATCTCGCAGCTAACTTTTCTACGAACGATTGAAGAGGTGCTGGAGGACAGCTTTCAGGAACTGGTTAATAAGGGGAAGCTTAAGGAAGCTATAGAGTTATTAAGTCGTGGCCAGGTTAGCGACACATTAAAGGAACGGTTATTAATGGTGTTAAATAAGCAGATGGGCTTCCGTAGTGAAACGGAGTCGACATCAGGCTTGGATGTGTTACGAATTACACGAAACCGGCATATGGAAGTGCTGGATCCAGCTTATGTATATACCGCGTTTGAATCCTATTTACTCGGACAAATTTATAGCACATTAGTTACCTATGATGCGGCAAGTGATACCTTTCTCCCCGGATTGGCTCATATGTGGGAAACCAATGAAGACAGCACAAGTTATATTTTTTATCTCCGTAAAGGTGTACGTTTCCATCATGGTAAGATTATGACTTCAAGAGATGTCAAAGAAACCTTTCAGCGACTTATAGATTTGAACAGTCCGGCGTTGAGCTTGTACAAAGATATTGAGCGAGTAGAGATAGAAGGAGATCACAGAATCAGGTTTGAGCTGTCTCGTCCGAATCTCTTTTTTCTCCATATGTTCAGTTGTATTCATATGTCGATTCTTCCTCATGACGTAGATCTTGTAAAAGAAGTGAGTGGAACAGGGCCCTATCGTTTACTAGATCTTAATGAAGATGTGCTAGTTCTCGCGGCATTTGACTATTATTACGGTATACGCCCGCTACTAGATCGTGTGGAAATCTGGTATTTGCCAGAACAAGCTTCAAATGAACGATTGTATGAACTCCCTGAATCTGCTCAGGAAGGTTTATTACCTAATATCATCTGTAACCACAGTATTGACTACCCTGCCTTGGGATGCCGATATCTCTTGTTCAATTTCCATAAAGACGGAATTCATCAACACCAACTATTCCGGCAGGCTATACGAATCCTTTACAGCCGAGAAGCCTTAATTAAGGAGTTAGGAGGGAACCGTAGTACCCCTGCTGATAGCTTTTTACCTTGGGAGAGCAGTAAGAGAAGTATTATTGAGCCTACCCTGGAACACGCGAGAGAGCTTCTAGTGGCAAGTGGATACCAGGGGGAGACCTTAAGATTAGCTACAAAAGATAAAAAAGAAGAGCGGGAAGAAGCCCTGTGGCTTCAAGCACGAGCTGCTTCAGTAGGACTGCATATTGAGCTGTATTTATTCAACGAGTTTAACTCTGCAGATATAAAGAACACTGCCGAAATCCTCCTTGCTGAAGAGGTTCTTGAAGATGATTGGCAGTGGGGAATGGTTAACTACTTTAATAATAAACTTAATTATCTTTTTTCTCTGCTGAGAGATGAACAGATCTTGTTATTCTCAGATGTACTTACCGATTTCACGCAATCCCCAAAGGAAGAGAGAATCAAGCTGCTGGATCAGGCAGAAGGTGTGCTTAGGGACAACTATTGGGTGTTATATGGTTGTCATATGAATAAAAAAGCGCAGCTAAATCAAAGCTTGTTTGGACTTCACACCAGTTCATTCGGATTTCTGGATATCTCAAAACTATGGATCAAAACTACTAGTCTTTAAGGAGAGTTACCTAAATATGCTTGTACAGGAATGTTTTCTTTTGCTATACTTTCCAGGGAGGCTGTATCGATAAATTATCGAATGGTGCTCTAATAGGTTTTAATAAAAATGAATATTAATTAACTTGTAGCCATGGAGGTGAACTCGTTGGATTTTGCTCAGATCCGTAAGGACCGAGACAAAAGAACGGTCGGTACTTGACTCTTTTTTTGCCTTTCGGACCTGTTTAGCAGATAGCTAAAAGGTCTTTTTGTTTGTTTAAATTAAGGGAAAAGAAGGGGAGACTATTATGCGTTTTCTTATCGTGGGTGCAGGAGCTATAGGTGGATATTTCGGAGGTCGTCTAGTTCAAAAAGGAGAAGATGTTACATTTCTCGTCCGAAATGCCAAACAGATTCAGTTAGAAGCGGACGGTTTGATTGTAAAAAGTGTTCATGGGGATTTTCAGACTTCTGTACGAACGATTTCTAATAGGGAAGAAGCAGAGCTTTTCGACTGCATTATTATAGCGGTCAAGGCATACCATTTGCCTCAGGTGATGAATGACATTGAACCCTACGTCGGTGAACATACACTGATCCTCCCGCTCCTCAATGGTTATGATCAATTTAGCATTTTGCAGAAGCGTTTTGGCCCAGAACATGTACTGGGTGGTCTTTGTTATATAGAAACAACTCTAGATTCAGCAGGTACTATCGTTCATAGCAGTTCGTTTCATAGTATTGTGTTTGGTGAATGGGCAGGCGGTGAGTCAGAACGAACAAGATTGCTGCTGAGTCATTTGGATCATGCTGGCTTCACTGTATCATTAAGTTCTGCCATTCAGCGCGAAGTGTGGCAGAAATATATATTTGTAGCTAGTCTAAGTGGGATTACCACTTTAATGGATAGCTCTGTTGGGCCTATTTTTGCTTCCCCAAAAGCACGTGCAATCTATGAGCAGCTTCTTCAAGAGATTGTTAGCTTGGCTCAGAATGCTGGAATGCCTGTGGGACCGGAAAATATAGCTTCCACGATGGGAAAGATGCTTTCTGTGTTACCTGAATTTACTTCATCCATGCATCGGGATATGCATAAGCTACTACCTGTAGAAGCGGACCATCTGCATGGGGCACTTCTGGCTATGGCTGTTCCAGGTCAAGGCGCGTATCCGGTTCTCGAAACCGTGTATGCCCGTTTGAAAGTATACGAAAGCGTTAATGATATGAACTGATCTACTTTAAATCACAATAAGGAGCTGGACAATGATGAAGGAAACGAATCAAAAGATCATGACTTTTCTAATGTTCGAGGGTAAGGCAGAAGAAGCTATGAATTTCTATACGTCCTTGTTTGATGATTCCGAAGTTATTAGCATTAAGCGCTATGGAGCGAACGAAACAGGACCTGAAGGGAGTGTAATGCAGGCCTCCTTTTCTTTACATGGACAAGTATTTATGTGTATAGATAGTTATGTTCAGCACGGCTTTACCTTTACTCCAGCGATATCCTTATATGTGAATTGTGAGGGTGAAGCTGAAATTGATCGGGTCTACGAATCATTAGCACAAGGTGGACAGGTCCTAATGCCTCTTGGAAGCTATCCGTTTAGTCCGAAATTTGGCTGGGTAGCGGATCGTTTTGGTGTGACCTGGCAATTAAATCTTCTATAAGTAGTATCATACTATTGTTCTGTAACCTCCATTATAATGAGCATAGCTATTATAATGGAGGTTTTGAGATATCCATCATTAATCCGTATCAGGTATGTCCGGTGTTTGAGAGTGAGTGTTTAATCTATAGATTGGTTCAAGAGGAAGACGCAGAGGACCTACTAGAATGTTATTCTGACGCTGCTTCTATCCCGCTCTTCAATAGCGATAACTGTACTAACGATTTTAACTTTCAAATGATAGAAGAGATGAGTGGCTGTATACGATTCTGGCTGGATGAATATGCAGGGCATAGTTACGTTCGATTTAGTATTGTAGAGAAAGATAGTGATAAGGCTGTTGGCACTATTGAATTTTTTGCGAGAAATGAGAGTGTTGAAGGGGTAGGAGTGATTGGTGTTCTAAGGCTTGATCTGATCTCGAGATTGGAGAATGAAGGGGTTCTTACAGAGATCCTCTCTATGATTGAGAAGGAGTTCTATGATTGTTTTGGGGTTGATGCGATGATTACCAAGGCCATTCCTGCCGCTAAGCAAAGAATTACTGCACTATTAAATAGTGGTTATTCAAAAATTGAGGGCAATGCACTGGTGTCTTTCTACGACTATTATATGATTTCGAGAGTTTCTGGTTAAGAGGTATAATCGCAAGCTACATAAATGATTAGAGGAGGTGAACCTAATAGGGTTTACATCCTCTTTTTTTGAAAATATAAGAAACGGATTTAATTACATTGCTGAACAATAGTTGTGCCCTTATTAGTAATCGTGACAGTTGAATAACCAGATAGATACTCTGTATAACCGCATACAGTTTCTTGGGTGGATCGTCCTTTTGCGTCAGTATACTTTAGGTATATAGAACCTTCACCACTTAAGCTCAGTGTAGGCTTAAACTTTTTCGTTTGTCCTTTCCTGATGGGACTTATAAATAATTCCTTGGAATCCGTAAGGACTAAACCTATTTCAATAGAGCTAATATCATTATCCGACTGATTATCTACAGTGAGCAAGAAACTCTTAAATGGAGTTAGGATATTTGATATCGTACCGATCCCTAAAGCTATCACAATACCCACTGAAAATATAGAAATACCTATTAAAAATCGTCTCTTCATCATGCAGTCCCCCTATGTAAGTAAGACAGGGTTCATTCGAATAATGTTACAGTATATAAGAATTAATTATAACTATTCATTAACAAGTGAAATTGGAAGAGATGTGCTACCCTTAATGTATGCCAAAATTTATTTGAAAAGGGGTTTTGTTTTGACAAAATCAACGATTCTTTCATCAGAGGGAATAATGATTCGTCATTTTGAACAAGGGGACATGCCATTACTGGGTGAGTTATATAACTCGGTTACTTCGCGGGGAAATGCTGTTTTTTGGTGGGTTGGTGATGAGGAAAACTGGAAGAATGTGTACTGCGCCTTTGAAAATGGGAAAATGATTGCCAAAGGTCAAGTAGAGATCATAAATATTGTGCCGACTGGGCGTTCAAAGGAAAGCAGACATTCGATCTATTTGAATTTGAAAACAATACCTGAACGAGAAGAAGACTATGATTTATTAGAGAGCATGTATCAAACGCTCCTCTTGAGAGCACTAGAATTAAAGGAAACTTTACCAGCAGAGTATAAAACGACGCTATGTGTGGGGAATAACGCATCGGAGATCGCGAACACGCAGTTTTTTGAAAAAGAAAAGGGCTTCTGTCAGTACAATAGCTTATTTAAAATGAATCATAATCTTAATGATACTTTCTCCGTACCTGAACTAAATGAGAGATTTGAATTTGCAACTTGGATGATGGAGACCCCACAAGAAGAACAACTTTATTTAGAATTGGAAGCAAAGGTTTGGCCAGAAACCCCACTCGGGAAAGAACGACTATCTCAGTTTAAGCAAAATCTGCTTTGGAATTCTTTGGTTGTTCGAGAAGGGGAGAGGGTTGTAGGCAGCTTGATGGTATGGCAAGAAGAGAAAAGTGGGTATATTGAAAATGTTTTTGTACTAGAGCCGTGGAGAAGATTTGGAATTGCTAGGTACATGCTTTCTCAAGCGTTAAGCTATTTCAGAACACATGGACTTGAAGAAGCTTATTTAATGGTGTTAACAGATAATGATTCTGCATTGCATCTTTATGAATCTGTTGGATTCAGTTTATCAAGTGAAGAAAGACGGTATCGTATAGAATTATAGAACTCCTATAGTTTTTGAAGTGGAGGATTACTAAGCAAAGTGTGATTCGTTTTCATCGAGGCTCGATGACAGGATTGCACTTTTTTAGTAATCCGTTCGCCTTGTAATAAATGATGACTGGAACCTCTGAACAATTTTGTTCAGTTATTGTTAGTTACTTGTTTACCCTCGTATTTCTTACACACGTTAACCTTTTCGCCTGAAAGTCCTTTTCCGATATACAAAAGCTTAATACGAGTGCTGCCGCAGATCAGACATGTTCCTCTGCCTCGGGATGGCATACGCCAAAGTGCTTTGCCGCGCTTGTTTTTGGACATAAATAGCCCACCTTTGCGATTGATACCCTATCTTATGAGCGAGGGAACCTTAAAGTTCGGAGAATGAAGCTTATAAATTCCTTTGTAATTGCAGATGAAATAAAGGATAAATAAGGGCAAAAAATGCTCTAAAAAAACAGCGCATAACTTAAATTATACGCTGTTTTAGTTTTAAGACGTTTTTTTGAGGAGAGATCGCCACTTGGACGAGCGAAAAGGAGGGATTTTAAGGATTTTTTTATAAATAACGGATATCTATATCTCTAAATTTACCTGCTGACATTTTTAGCATTCTGAATTGTAATGAGCCTTGTTTATAAGTGCCTCTGCTCTGATCCGGATTGACTGGAATGGGGAGTGGGATGATCTCGCTATGATCTTTTCCAAGACCACTTAATTTGATTTGGGTTCGGTTGATTTGTGCCCATACACTTTCGGGGTGAATACCATTTGGAATACGAATTTTAGTAATTAGATAATTATGTGTGTCCAAATGCTCCACATGCAGACTTGAGGTTTCTTCGGTAAAAGATGAAGAGGTGGCTGCGGTAGCTTCTCTGATTATTTTTTCAACATAACCATCGATCTGGCTTGGATCCAGCTTCCATTGCTCTTCAAGCGACTTTAAGGATAACTTTTTCTTAAAAAAGGGATCTTCGTTCATCCAATCTAAAGGGTTCGATTTATTCGGACTCATGAATGCTGAACCTCCTTCATTTTTTATCCATTGTATGGGCGTATGACTTATTCAGTGACATCTGGGCGGATATCTACATAGAATAGGTTATCATTCCGAAGGGAGGAGTGGTTTGGTGGTTTCAATCATCGGCAACATTAAAATCAACAGCGTGGGCCCTAGTTCCACAGTTTTAGTAGGAAATACGGCATCCGTCATCTTGAGCAGTAACTCCAAAATCTATGCCGGTGCCAACTCCTTCTCGATAGGTGACTCCATAGGTACAAACATTACGAATAATGCAGCCAGCAGTACGAACACGATGGATTCAGATGTGGTGGATCAAGTATCGCCTCCTTAAGGGTGGGTTTACATGAATATTACGGTGTATCAGTGCATATCGGTCAATCATCTGAAAATTGGTACGATCTCTAATTCATCGGTTCTGCAGATCGGCACTTCCGGCCGAATTAATGCCTTGTCTCATAGTTATCAGTCTAGTGACGTTCCAGAATCTCCTCCTGCACCATCACCAGGGGTAAGTGATTCGCCTCTTGTACGTTTGCCTCCGCCAACTGAACTATATACACGCTAGAATTAGGCTCTTATCCTTCGCATACAATAAACCATAGGAGGGGGTTGTATGCACCCGTATTATGTTCAACAAGTCTTTAATACATTAAGATTACAATCAGAAAAGATTCAGCAGCTGGAGAAGCAGCTCCAAGATTTAAAAGGGGATGTGGACAGCATAAAGAATAATAAAGCTGCAAGTATAGGACCTATAAATTATCATTTTGAACAATTAAAAATCGAGAAGCTGGAAGGCACTTTAAATATAGGCATAACACCCAATGAGGGAAATAATCTGGATGAAGCGATCGTCAATGGAAAACCTATCGGTCAGCAAGAGGAAGGGGCACCAACTGCAACCGCCTTATCGGATAAGATTCGTCCGGAAATTCTGAAGTATGTACAAGAGGAAGTTCCTTCTCAATTTTCACGCTTAGAAAAAGAGCAGAACTTAAGTATTGATGAGCAGTATATCCAAATGGTAACCCAGGATCTGCTGAATCAGATGGATGGCCGGATTAACGAGTATGTAAGCCAGCTTCCTGCCGCAGAAGAAGGGCGTAGATACACAGAAGAGGAAAGTACTTCTATTGTTGAGCAAATCAAACGAGATATTGTTACGGCGGTAGAACGGCATTTGGAAATAAACATAACTGGAAGGCGGGAGCCGCATGAAAGTAATCGTGATTAACAGAGAGATAAATGTAAACGCAGTAAAAGTGGTTTCGATATCAGGTTCTTCGGTATTTTTAGTAGGGGATACACAGATGATTAATTGTTCTTCGGCGTTTGAAAGCGTGATAGAGTATGCTTCGGGTGCTTCAGAACAAGTCCAAAAAGGCAGTTAACAAATGCACACCTCACGTATACTAGATGTGTATATCAATAATCTGTCTGACAGTTCGATTTTCATTTGTGGATCTGTAGAGCGGATTCAGTCTAAATTTGTGGGTAGTAAAGAAAATTACCTATATAACATAAAAGAGATTAATAGCAGTAATAGAGAGGCTTCACCCTTAGAGATCCCATTCATGGCATGGGCGAAGCAAGTGAATGAAGATGAAGTTGAGATTTTGAATGATTCCAAGGAATCAACGATTAATATGCAATGTATTAGGATTTTATCGATTGGGTCTGGGACGACCTTCCAGATTGGAAATGGTGGCTCTGTTCATCTGGAGAGTCGAACCAGTGAGTTCAAGCGAGAAATAGCTTCAGAAGATGAGGGGTAATTTGGCATATTTGTTGATACTTATTTTATAAAAATAAATTAGTTCACATAATCATTATTATGTAAACTAATAAAAGGTACTGTCCTATAAGAAAGTACTTTTCACAAATAAGGGAGCTTCGAGCTACGAAAAGGAGGACCATCAAAGGTATTCTGCTATAGAAACAACATTAAACTCATAATTAAAGAAAGCCTGCAAATGTGCAGGCTTTCTTTAATTTGGTGAAAGAACATATTTGTTTAGAAGCCTTCACGAAGCCATGACGTCGCCAGCTTTATGGCGGCTTTTTTGGCATTGGTTTCAGCTAAAGGATTTAGCATCACAAAATCATGTATGATCCCTTGAAAACGAACTGCCGTGACTGTGACTCCAGCTTCACGTAATTTGGCAGCATAAGCCTCACCTTCATCACGTAGAACGTCTGCTTCACCTGTTATGACTAGTGCTTCGGGTAGATCTCGTAACTGATCAACACTAGCTCGAAGCGGGGAGGCTGTGATCTGCTTCCGCTCCTCGGGGTCAGTTGTATATTGATCCCAGAACCATTTCATTCCATCACGCTGCAAGAAATATCCTTCGGCAAACTCATGATAGGATTCGGTATCAAAGGAGGCATCCGTTACCGGATAGAACAAAAGTTGTTTCTCTATCTTTGGGCCACTGCGTTCTTTTGCCATAAGCGTAATGGCGGCTGCCATATTCCCACCGACACTATCACCACCTATGGATAGCTTGCTAGCATCAAGGGCATGATCACTTCCCTGTTCAGCGATCCATTTCAGAACAGCATAGATCTCTTCGATGGCTGTAGGATATTTTGCTTCCGGAGAGAGGCTATAATTTGGAAAAACAATAGCAGCCTCCGCTCCGACTGCTAGTTCACGTATCAGACGGTCATGCGTATGTGCATTGCCAAACACCCAACCTGCACCATGAATGTAAAGGATGACAGGCTGCGGCGCGGAAGAGGAACTAGGAGGGCGAACAATTCTTACAGAAACATCACCGTTAGGTCCACCTGGCACCATTAGATCTTCGATATCTACTTCAGGTTTATATATATCACTGGATTGTACGCTATCTACTGTTTCTCGGCCTTTTTCTGGCCCAAGGTCAGGAAGAAACGGTGGCTTTGAATTAGCATCGGCAAATTTCTGCGCTGCTGGCTCAAGAACAATCTTTGGTTGATTTGGCATGATGTATCGTCTCCTTTGTCTGGTCATAGTATAGTTTACCCTCTTCATTCCATAACCATCTAAGGAGCTGCTGAAACGAAAATGAAATAGAAGCAACCCGTAACTAATCCTGGCAAAGGACGAGTTACGGGTTGCTGATCTTTATAATTTATAATACTTTTCGTTGACCTTCATACCTTTCACGACTTAAATCCTTCTTTCCGGCAACCGCTTGTTTATGTTTGATACGGAAGATCAAAATAAACATCAACGTAATAAGCAACGGATAGCCTATCGCCCAGCCTGTAAAAGGAAACACAGCAGCGGTAGCTAGAAAAGAGATCCAGCTAATCGTTACGCCTAATCTGCTTCCTTTAAGAAGGCGTATCCCCGCGGCACAGCCTCCGATATAAGTCAGGATAAATGTCGCATTTGGAAACTGGATCAAAGTAGTGATAGATATCAATCCGCTGCTGTAGAGTGATATGACCGTTACAAAACAGAGGAGCAGGAAAGCTATCCCTCCGATAGGGGTATGATATGGTTTGGATAGTCTGCCCATCCATTGCGGGGCATAGCCCTGACGTGATAAGGCATAAGCCACTCGCGAAGCGGCACCAGCATAAGCAATAATGGTGGCGGTACAGATGAAGAGACCTGTAAGTCCTGCGATAAATCCTCCCCAGCGTCCAAGAGGCTGGCTGATGATCCAGACAAGTGAAGTACTCGACCCACCTTTAAGGTAGCTTTGTGTGCCAACCGTCGCTAAAGCAGATAAGAAATATAGAACACCTACAATAATAGCAGCGATGGTCACACCTTTAACTGCAGCACGTTGTGGATCTTTGAACTCCTCAGAGAGATGTGAGACAGCTTCCCAACCAATAAAACACCAAAATAGGATCGCTGCAGCCTGTCCAATGCTCATCCAACCGTGTGGGGCGAAGGGAGTGAAGTGTTCAACCTCCATCCGCGGAAGCGCAGTAGCAAACGAGAAGACGAGGACAGCTACAATCGCAATCACTACAGCAATTTGTACCTTTCCCGCCACTTGCATACCAATCCAGTTTGTAATTAGCCCAATGGCCAACATCACCGCAGCAATAGTAATTCTCGCGGGTTCATCCCAGCCCATGGCGGCTGTCATATAACCAGCTCCAGTCAGCGCAGCGACAGGCGCACCAATCGGAACGGACATTAGGAAGAACCAGCCCACTAAAGATCCGGCTTTAGGTCCGAAAGCAAGGGTAACGAAGTGGGACACGCCTCCAGCGTTAGGGAATTTGGCAGAGAGCAGGCCCATCGATAAGGCCATTGGCAAAATCAACAGCGTCATAAATCCCCATGCCAGTAATGAAGCGGGACCAGCCATTTCTGCAGCCAGCCCGGGAACGATTAAGACTCCTGAGCCCAATACAGCACCGATATAAAGAGCTATGGCTTGCGGCATGCCGATGTTTCTTCGTAAAGTGGTTGAACTTGAATCTTTCATAATTTTTTAATCCTGCTTTCATTGTCTTTTGTTATAGAGTAGCAGATAATAGATCCATTGGAAAAACAGATTTTTTGAATAGTATCCATTCGAAATTCCGATGGATAACTATTATTCAGGGGGCATCTATGGAATCACGTCATCTTTTTACCTTTATAGTTGTAGTGGAAACTGGAAGCTTCACCCGTGCTGCACAGAAGCTTGATTATGCACAATCCAGTATTACCGCACAGATCCAAGCGCTAGAGACTGAAATAGGTCAGCCTTTATTTGATCGGATCAGTAAAAAGATTATCCTAACCGATGCAGGCCGCCGTCTGCTTCCATTCGCACAAGAGATCTCCAGAATGCACTCTCTAGCGCAAGATGCTCTTCGCTCCGAGAGTGAGTTAACAGGGTCTTTACGAATTGGCGCACCTGAATCTCTGGCTGCTTTTCGTTTACCAGGCATTATCAAGGAGTTTCGTGTTAAATATCCGAAGGTCCAAATTCTTCTGAAGCCTGGAGCCTGCTGGGAGCTAACAGATCTAGTTCGTTCCGGTGAACTGGATCTGGCTTTCTTACTGCAACCCGAAACGGAAGATAAAGATCTGAATATAGAAACTCTGGTGCATGAACAAATGACCCTGATCGCCCCGCCGGAACACCCTCTAATTAATCTTTCGGAGGTAGAGCCTCTACACCTTAAGGGAGAAACGATACTGCATACGGAAACCGGTTGTAGCTACCGTACTTTGTTCGAGCATCATTTAAACAGCCACGGGGTATTTCCTGACCCTACACTAGAGTTTTGGAGTATCGAGGCAATCAAGCAATGTGTTATGGCCGGTCTAGGCATCGCTTTTATTCCAATGATTACAGTGAACAACGAATTAGCGGAAGGGAAGTTAGCCAGGTTGAATTGGAATGATGAATCCCAGCGGGTTGCAACTCAAATAGCCTATCATCATAAGAAATGGAAATCTCCTGTTCTAACAGAGTTTTTAAAAGCTGTGCAAAAGCATGCTGAAAAATGGAGCAGCTAAGTTTAATTCATATAGCCATTCTATGGTACAATAGATTGTCGAAATCAAGGGAGGCTCGAAGCCATGAATGAGTGGAGTGAAGACTACGAAGAGGGGCTTGAGGCTTTTTTAATCTGGATGAAGGATGCCGGTTACACTCCCTATACGCAGAAATCCTATTTAGTAGATGTAAGACAGTTTTTAGAAAGTCTGAATGGTAAAAAGCTAGAGTCCGTAAAGAAGCTGCATGTTATTTCTTTTCTTACGTCAGTGCGTGAACGTGGAGTAAGTGATGCTACCCGTAACCGGAAGCATGCCTCAATTAACTGTTTTTTCAAGGCATTAATTGAGCTGGAATTGCTTCTAACCAATCCTGCAGCTGGGATTAAGAAATCTAAAACGGAGATCAATCGCGAGCCGGTCTACTTAGATGAGGGTGATCTGGGGCGATTTTTGTCTTCTATAGATGGGAAATACAAAGGCCGTAATTTAGCAGTCTTTTTACTGATGTCCTATATGGGGCTTCGGGTGGGGGAAGTCCACACGCTTAATTTAAGTGATTATAATGTAGAAAGACATTCCCTTCGAGTGTTCGGTAAGGGACGTAAATGGCGTAATGTACCGATCCCAGAGGATGTGGTACCTTTTCTCGATCTGGCGATTGAAGAACGATTAAATCCTTGGCGCAGTAAAGAGGAAGCTATGTTCATTTCACAAAAAGGACGCAGGCTGTCCATACGTGGCATTCAGCAAATCGCTGCGGACACCTTCGATCGTTTCCAAAGGGATGTGCCTGCTGCACAACGTCGACCCTATTCCAGCCATAAGCTACGACATTCCTTCGCTACCATGCTGCTACGAAAAGGTGCGGATCTGCGGACGGTTCAAGAGCTGCTGGGACACTCTTCCATTCAGACAACAACGGTTTACACGCATATCACGAGCCGTGAGAAGGAAGAAGCCATGTCGAAATTGCAAATCCAGATTTGATAGAATTCTAAGTGCAATTCTTTTCATGAAAAAGGGGCTATCCCTTGCCATTGTATCATGACAGTAGGGAGAACCCCATGTATTCTTTTGCTTATAGTTCCAGCTTAGCTATCTCAGCTTTAAGCTTCTCGGCAGATTTCTGGAATAGAGCTCGTTCTGTTTCATTCAATGGAAGATCTAGTACTTCTCGTACACCGGACCGATCTACGACGCAAGGCGCGCCAAGGTAGACATCCGAAACTCCGTTATAATTATTCAATAAAGTAGATACGTTCAATACAGAGCCTTCATTATGAAGAATGGAGACTACAATACGATCTAGTGCTAATGCTATTGCGTAAGAGGTTGAGCCTTTGGCATCAATAATTTCATAAGCGGCATTCTTAGTATCTTGGAATATTTCATCTTGTTCTGCTTCGTCAAAACCGAGATCAATCCCGGCAACATTCGCTAGACTCCAAACTGGAAGTTCCGAGTCTCCATGTTCCCCGATAATCTGACCGTGAATACTGCGTGGATCAATTTCTTTGTGGCGTCCAATCAGGTAGCGAAAACGTGCACTATCCAGCACCGTTCCGGAACCGATGACTCTTCTGCGATCAAAACCGCTTATTTTCAAAGTGGCATATGACAAAATATCTACAGGATTAGTAGCAATAAGTAGTATCGCATGTTGATTATATTTGGTGATCTTTTGAACGATATCTTTGAAAATTGAAATGTTTTTGCGGAGAAGATCTATCCGGGTTTCACCCGGTTTTTGTGATGCACCGGCAGTTACAATGATGATATCCGCTTCCCGGCAATCTTCATATGTACCAGCCCATAGCTTCACACCACCAACAAAAGGCATACCGTGATTCATATCCAATGCTTCTCCAAGGGCTTTCTTTTGATTAACGTCAATAAGTACAAGCTCAGGCATACGTCTCCGTAGCAGTAATGTATAGGCTGTTGTTGTACCAACTGCTCCAGTACCAATGACTACGACACGATTGGGTTTCGGGGGGGCCATGATTCCATCTCCTCAGTAATTAAAATTTTTAGCTTTTAATCTTGTCCATCATAATCGCTAACGATATTGTTTTCAAGCAGGTCTTATTTAATGCATTACCCCATTTTGGGCATACTTAATAGAAATTCTCTAATCAATTTGACAACAAGACTAGACAGGAGAGAATGTAAGAATGGATTTATTTCGCAAAAAACCGCTAATCGCACCTTCAAACTCCGGTACAACCAAGTTAAATAAAACACTCGGTGCGCTGGATCTAACCATGTTAGGTGTAGGAGCGATTATTGGTACTGGTATTTTTGTAATGACAGGAGTAGCGGCAGCAGAACACGCTGGTCCTGGCCTTGTCATTTCATTCCTGTTAGCCGCGTTTGCCTGCGTGCTGTCAGCCCTTTGTTATTCAGAGTTTGCATCGAGCATCCCAGTCTCCGGAAGTGCCTATGCTTATAGTTATGTAGCTTTTGGAGAATTACTCGCTTGGATTTTGGGCTGGGACCTTGTGTTAGAGTATGGCGTTGCAGCAGCTGCAGTGAGCAGCGGGTGGTCAGGCTATTTACAGGGACTTTTAGAGGGCTTTGGTATCCATATTCCTACAGCACTATCCGGGGCGTATAATGCGGAAGCAGGTACCATTATTAATTTACCAGCAGTAATAATCATTTTACTAATTTCCTACTTACTAACACGGGGAACTAAAGAGACGGCTCGTTTTAATGCGATTATGGTTATTATCAAAATAGCTGTAGTGCTTTTGTTTATCGTAACTGGATTTTTCTATGTTAAACCAGAGAACTGGACTCCATTCCTGCCCTTTGGCTATCAAGGTGTTGTGAACGGTGCGGCAACTGTCTTCTTTGCCTACATAGGTTTTGATGCGTTATCGACTGCTGCAGAAGAAGTAAAGCAGCCTCAGCGCGATTTGCCTATAGGGATTATTTCATCCCTTGCTATATGTTCTGTATTGTATATCCTAGTTTCACTTGTATTAACGGGGATTATACCTTATACGGATCTCAATGTTAGTGATCCCGTTTCTTATGCGCTCCGTGTTGTAAATCAAGATATGATAGCGGGTTTAATCTCTGTTGGAGCTATTGCGGGAATGACCACCGTACTGCTCGTAATGCTGTTCGGTCAAACTAGATTGTTATTTGCAATCTCACGTGATGGTCTTTTACCACGAGGATTGTCTAAGATCAATGCTAAAACACAGACACCTATTCGGAGTACGTGGATGGTTGGGATCATTATAGCTGTATTAACGGGCTTTATTCCATTGGATCGATTGGCTAACTTAACAAGCATTGGAACACTGTTTGCCTTCTTTGTCGTTTCATTGGGGATAATTGCCCTGCGGGTTATTCATCCTAATATGAAAAGAGGATTCAGAGTACCCTGGGTACCCTTCATTCCATTGCTAAGTGCGGCAACATGCGGATATTTGATGTATAATCTAGGAAGTGAGACATGGATTGGATTTCTGATTTGGACAGGTCTTGGGCTTCTGATCTATTTTCTATACGGCTACCGTAATAGTAAGTTAAATTATAAATAAGATTCCAATTGAGAGGAGAGAGGGCATTGACATCTAGAACCGCTGGATTGAAAACTCTAAGAATGTTTATGATGCTATTTTTTCTAGCGTGGATAGTCTCAGCATGTTCTTCACCACCACCGGAGCCTTCTCCACAGCCACAACCTACAGAAGCACCGGAAGAAGGACAGACGATTACTCTCATTACACCACCTAGTAACAATACTAACAAAGAGAGTGGCCCGAAATATCAGGTTCAAACTCGAATTACGGGTTTTCATCTGCTTAGTGAGACAGAGGGCATGGTATGGGGTGTAACAAAAAATGAACTTCGTTTGTACGTTACCCATAATAACGGGTCGACCTGGGCTAATATCTCTCCTGCACCCAATGTGCAGTTCCTTTCCACACCTGTCTATGGAAAAGGCATCTTTTTCACTGACTCTAATCATGGTTGGATTATAAGAAGTGCCTTTGGTACGACAGAAAATATAGTGTTACGAACCACAGATGGAGGGAAGAGCTGGAAAATCTCTTCATTAGGTGATGATAATAATGTATCTTCCGTTTATTTTAATTCACCAACTCAGGGATGGCTAATGACCTCTGCGAACGCTACTCCTAATAAGGAAAGCAAGGCGATTTATTCAACGACAGACGGTGGGGCCACATGGGAAGAAGTGATGCAGAATGAACAGTATAATCCGAACCTTCCAAATCATTCGATCCCGTTCACAGGAGTAAGTACTGGAATGATCTTCAAGAATCATGTAGAAGGATTTGTGACTTTGCAAACCGG
This sequence comes from Paenibacillus sp. VTT E-133280, assembly GCF_002264385.1. NCBI lineage: Bacteria > Bacillati > Bacillota > Bacilli > Caryophanales > Paenibacillaceae > Paenibacillus > Paenibacillus sp. VTT E-133280. Next base: position 96,015 of record NZ_NFUX01000006.1, on the reverse strand, counting down.
TGCCCTTCCTAAGATCTTTATAACTAAGGACGGCGGGCAGAGTTGGAATCCAGGACAGTCTTTTCTGGTAAATGAACAACTGGAAAGCTGTGACAGAGTCATTACTGGCAAACCAGAGTTCTTCGATGCTAGTAAGACTAATGGTTGGATGTCTGTGGGCTGCCAAAATGATAAAGATAAGACGATTACTTACCACGGTTACTTTACTGCTAATGGTGGAGACAACTGGAAATTCACCCCTTTTGAATTAAAGAGTCCAACCGGAGGGAATCATCAGAGCGCTCCGACATTTCTGGATTCGCAAGTTGGTTGGGCCATTATTGGTGATACTCTTTACCATACCGTTAATCAAGGGAAAACTTGGCTCCCTCTTAAGGAGAGCAGTGTTCTGCAGTCTAAGCTTGAGGAATATCCTGAGACGATTAAGATGCAGTTTATTTCCGCAGAGGTGGGATGGCTTTTGCTTGAGAAAAAAGAACAAAAACGCTCGCTCCTCTTACAAACTACAAATGGTGGGATTAGTTGGCGTGTGATGTAAAGTGAAGCTGTTTCAAAAGTAGTAGATACTACTTTTGAAACAGCTTTCTTTAAAAAATAAACAAGAATGAACTTCCAAATCAATTTGTTTTTGATTGATTGAATATAAGGAAAAAACTTAATTAAAATTTTCTTTAAAGATGTGAAAAAAATCACATGACATTTAAATGATCGTGTGATATATTTAACACATAGAACAAGTTCAAATTTTCACAAACTTAACTTTCGAATAGGAGAGATTACAATGAAAACTTTTGAAACAGATTATATGACAAGAAACCTACTGCAACTTTGCTACAACTGTGATGATGCTCACCTGTGTGAAACGGAAGAACAATGCAGAGCATGCTGGGCAGACAATGGTATGTTAGATGTTGAGACTGATGAAACGAAGCAATTGCTAGACCTCGTTCATGCTTAATCTGAACACTCAAAACTATGATTAAAGACCACACGATTTCTTGATTTCTAAGAAAACGAAGTGGTCTTTTTGCATGAAGTCTCACTAATTTAATGCTTTCTGGACTAGAAGAGGCATATACATGTACAGAAGTGCCTGAAGTTAAGCTAAGGGTTGAATTAATGGGTATGAAGGGGGACAATGTCATGGGAATGGGCCCGGATCTTTCATGGATGTTTGATTTCTCTGGAACAGTGATGCCAATATTTCTCATTGTAATGGTTGGTATTCTTGCAGTTTCAGCAGGCAGGGGTTTGCTTCAATGGAGCCGGAACAATAGCTCACCCATGCTAACCATCCCTGCCCGTATCGTCAGCAAACGGAGTGAAATAAGGCAGCAGCAGGTTCAAGAAGATAATGGTTCAAGTCGTACAAGTACAACATACTACTTAACGTACGAATTGAATGGAGGCAGTCGAATTGAATTTAAAGTAGATGGCCATGAATATGGAATGAGTGCAGAAGGCGATAAAGGCATGCTTACCTATCAAGGAACTAGATATCACGGATTTGAGCGACAACCACAATACTCCACAGCGGAGTAGTCATTAGCATTCATTCTTAAACCATTCTTCTGTTCTATTCAACGGAGCAGAGGGATGGTTTTTATTTGCGGTCTAATAAGCAACTAGACGGAATGTAAATGGCTTTAAAATTAGGTGGGAACTGTCACCTCTTGGGCTAATGCACATACAATACACCATGCAGTTAAGAACGAGGTTGTTTACGAAGCAACCCCAAGGAGGAGACAGCGTGGCCGTCATCAAAACGAACTCGGAAGATGTGAGGGTGCTAGCGCGGTTGATGAGAGCGGAAGCAGAGGAAGATGGAGATCTCGGTATGCTTATGGTTGGCAATGTTGGTGTCAACCGGATTCTTGGCAATTGCCTTGATTTTTTGAACATTCGTACTGTGAATGACATGGTCTATCAAAGTCCGGGAGGATTCGAAGCCCCGCAAAAAAGCTACTTTTATCAACGAGCAAGAGAAGCAGACATCCGTCTTGCTAAACGTGCAATTGCAGGTGAAAGAACATGGCCAGCGACCAATGCTTTATGGTTCTTCCGTCCTGTAGGAGATTGCCCTCCAACCTGGTATAACCAACAAAACACTGGCCGCTTTAAAGCTCATTGTTTCTTTACTCCGACTGGAGAAGATTGCCCGGCTGTATTTATTGGTAATTAACAGGGTAACTGTGTAAAAGAGAATTACTCATTATTATGAGTAATTCTCTCAGTAAGCTAGTGTAAAGGTTCTTTTGTATCCAAAGGGAGCAACTGCTCCGATAAATATTTAGGAGGTTTCATTAAATGATCGTTCAACCATACCGTCCCGTTACTTACACTATTGGCAGTGTTTCTTCTTCAGGTATGCAAATGCCAATGTCTACAGGAATGCAAGGGATGCAAGGAATGCAAGGCATGGGTAGCATGCCACCACAAGTTAGCAGCGGAAGTCCGATGACACCAGGAGGGGTTGTAGTTCAAAACCCGCCTCAACAGTTTGAACAATCGTATATCGAAAATATTTTCAGACTGAATTTAGGCAAAGTAGGTACATTTTATTTTACTTACGAAAATAACAAAGAGTGGAATGCCAAAGTTTACAAGGGTGTGCTGGAAGCTGCGGGCCGTGACCACATTATTATTAGTGACCCAGTAACTGGTCAACGTACTGTATTACTTATGATTTATTTTGATTATGCTACATTTGATGAGCCCCTTACTTATCAGTACCCTGGTGTGATCGGTAATCCTCCTACAACAAGAAACTGTCGTTAATCAAGGTCTTATATTTGGTATGAACCCCATCACTTAACCGTGAGGGGGTTTTCTCTATTTATGCTGATATTTTGGAATAATAAGGGGAATAAAGGCCTATTTTTTTTCGAAAGGACACGCATGCTTGCGGTTTGCCCCAATATATTAATATAATAAAGTATATATTCAAAAACGTGATTCTAGACTGGAGATGAAAGCATTGGGAAATTGATACTGAAAGGAACAACTGGCAAGCGATTTGCCAATACTCTTAAAAAACGAAGGAGGTGGGCCTATCCATCCGTACGGAGAATGGTGGATAGGATTATAAATTGAGCGACCCTTTACCCGGTATATTACACGTAGGTCTTATTATTCTGTTGGTATTATTAAATGGATTCTTTGTTTCAGTTGAGTATGCAATGGTGAAAGTACGAAGCGGTAGAATCGATACCCTTATTGAAGAAGGTAGTAAAAAAGCTTTAAAAGCGAGAAGCATTGTACGCAACTTGGAAGGTTATCTATCCGCCTGTCAACTTGGTATTACATTGGCTTCACTTGCGTTAGGATGGTTGGGGCAGCCCGCTATAGCTAACCTTGTTGGGCCCTTATTAGGAAGTATAGGTTTTGGAGTAACCGCTGTTAATGTTGTATCTTTGATTATTGCTCTAATGTTTATCACTATCTTGCATATCGTGCTAGGAGAGCTTGCACCTAAGACTATTGCAGTTAACAAGGCTGAATCTGTCCTTTTGCTAACATCGGGGCCGATGAATGTGTTTTACAAGATCATGTATCCAGTGATTTGGATCGTAAACGGGCTGGCACGTGGTTTATTACGGATCTTCCGTTTATCCCCTGCTTCAGAGCTGGGAACGGCGCATACGGAAGAAGAAATCCGTATTATCATGCAAGAAAGTAATAAAAGCGGCTTTATTGATAATACCGAAATGGCGCTGGTTGACAATATTTTTGAATTTGTGGATACAATGGCCCGCGAGATCATGATTCCTCGAACAGAAATGATCTGCTTGAATAATCATCTTTCAACGGAAGAGAACCTTGAGATTGCTTTTGATGGAATGAGGACGCGTTATCCTGTCTGTGATGGTGATAAGGATCATATCCTTGGCTTCATCCATATCAAGGACTTAATTAGGGATCGTGAACAAAGCTATAATAAATTGATCCGTCCTATACTAACTGTACCAGAATCTATTCAGATTAGTGCTCTGTTGAAAGTCATGCAGCGCGCAAAGACACAAATCGCCATTCTGATTGATGAGTACGGTGGAACATCAGGAATGGTTACGCTGGAAGATATCATGGAGGAGATTGTAGGAGAAATTCAGGATGAGTTCGATGAAGAACGTCCTGGTGTTGAGAAGCTGGGGGAGGATGAACACTCCATCGACGGCTTGATGCTTATTGAAGAGATCAATGATCTTTTGGGGCTCCATATGGATACTGAGGATTATGATACGATAGGCGGTTGGCTGTATTCTAAATTGGAGGTTAATCCACCTCAAAAAGGACAGTCTGTAGAATTTGATGATCATCTGTTTATTGTGGAAGAAACGGATCATAAGCGGATTTCTCGAATTAAACTGCTGAAGTTACAGCTATTGACTGAAGAAGCTGGTGCATAACGAACTTATTAGAATGATTAGGACACAGTGCTATAGTGCTGTGTCTTTTTTTACAGAGTTTTTACAGTATTGTTTGCCAAAAAGAGACTAAAAATTATATAATTTTAAATGTATATGATAAAAACTACATTAGTCCACAGAGGACAGAAAGGAACTCTCCTTGAGTAAACCTAATAAAAGTACAAGCGTTCCCCAGCTTAGCAAACAAGAGAAACGGCGGGTAGAACAGGAGCAGCAAAAGCAGAAGACGAGAATTTTAATTATTAGTTCAATTGCTTTAGTAGTCATTATTTTTGTTGGATTGTTTATGTTAGCTTCGAAAGATGCCACAAAAAATGCCACTTCGGGAGAACCAGTAGCATTCAATTACAGTGAGCTACCTAGAGTTGGTAAAGAGGATGCACCTGTTAAAATTGTTGAATTTGGAGACTTAAAATGTCCAGCGTGTTCCCAATTTGCAACTTCAGTTAAACCGAAAATTGTTCAAGATTTTGTCAACGAGGGAAAAGCAGCGCTCTACTTTGTAAATATGGCTTTCGTTGGTCCAGACTCTGAAACGGCCTCACTTGCTGCATTATCTGTTTATCATCAGAATAATGATGAGTTCTGGAAGTTCTATGATGCTGTATATGCTCAGCAAGGTGATGAAAGTGAAGAATGGGCGACTGAAGATTTCTTAGTAAGCCTTGCGGAGAAAGAGAAGTTAGCTATCGATTACGAACTGCTTCGTAAAGATATTAAGGATCGTACGTATGCAGATGAGCTGAATAAGGGTATGCAGTTAGCTAGTGAAGCTGGGGTGACGACTACACCATCCCTTTACATCAATGGAGTAATGATTGCGGATCCTTTTAACGTTGAAGCGATTTCAACTGAAATTAACGACGCCGCAAAAGCTGTGGAGGCAAAGTGACAAAGTTCCTATCTTTTTGCAAGCGTAACTGCCTGTATCTGGCCTGGTTCGTCTCTTTAGTTGCTGTAGCTGGTAGCTTGTATTTGAGCGAAGTATTGAAATATGAACCTTGTAAGCTTTGCTGGTTCCAGCGAATTTTTATGTATCCTCAGTTATTCCTCTTGGGAATTGCGACGTTTCGAGGAGATAAAAGGATTATCCCATATGTACTTCCATTAAGCTTGATTGGTGGCAGTATCTCGATTTATCATTATGCGGAGCAGAAGATTCCTGCGTTAAGTAAAGTGCTTCCTTGTACAATTGGTGTTCCTTGTAATAAGGATTACTTGAACTATTTCGGATTCATTACGATTCCTTTTCTTGCTTTAATCGCGTTTGCTTTAATAAGTATTTTACTTTGGTACGGACGCAAGGAAGAAGAAGTGATGGAATTAGAAACAGAAGAAAGTTTAGGATTTTGATTTTTCAACTTTGAAGGAACGAAAAAATGTGAAAAGTGACTAAAAACACGACCCAGAGGGATAATTGAAGAGAATGAAAGAGAGCATCCAATTAGACGCTGTATTTGCGCTTTTTGGATGTTTTTTCATTCTTTTTTCATTTTTTTCAACGCTTTACTGCATACACTTTGTAGACTAATATTAGACCTTGTGAGAAGTTGAATATGCGCTGAATTTTCTTAGGAAAAACGGGGGAACCAAACTTGGCATTTATGCCAATGGGGTGAATCGGAAGGGTCGATTAGACTTAACCGTAGGGCTAAACCACAGCCCGAATCCGCCAGCTAACCTCGTAAGCAAGGTGGGATAATGACCATGCATAGCATGCGGATCATTTCCGTATGCTATTTTTTGTGTCTGCATTTATGAAATCCACCAATGAAAACAGCGCGCGGAAATTCCGTTTCAGCTCCCAAAGAAAGGAACTGTATCCACCATGGTAAGCAAGGTAAAACGACTATTGATCGGGCGTCCGATGAAGTCGAACGAACTCGATCATGAAAAGTTATCCAAGGTTAAAGCACTGGCTGTCCTGTCTTCTGATGCGCTCTCGTCTGTAGCCTACGGAACGGAACAAATTCTGATTGTACTGGTGGCTGCGGGGTTTACTGCCATCTGGTATTCCTTGCCAATTGCATTAGCCGTATTGGGCCTGCTGGCCATCCTGATTTTATCCTATCGGCAGACGATTTACGCTTATCCTCAGGGAGGCGGAGCTTACATCGTTGCCAAGAGTAATCTTGGTGTTCCGACAGGGCTCTTAGCAGGAGGGTCTTTGTTAGTGGATTACATCCTGACCGTAGCTGTTAGTGCCTCGGCAGGGACAGATGCGATCACATCAGCGTTTCCAATTCTTCATAATCACACGGTTCTTATTGCAGTATCCGTAATTATTCTTCTAACATTGATTAATCTTCGCGGAGTTACAGAATCGGCTTCATTTATCGCAATCCCAGTGTATTTGTTTGTGGTGTCGATTGTAGTCTTGATTATCTCCGGTGTTATTAAATATGCAGCAGGTGGCGTACATGCGAATGTCCCTGAAATAGGCAGCGCCGTCTCCAATGTTAGTTTGTTTCTACTATTAAAAGCCTTCAGTTCTGGCTGTTCGGCACTTACGGGTGTAGAGGCTGTATCTAATGCCATTCCAAACTTTAAAGCACCGGCTGAAAAGAATGCAGCCAAGACCTTAATGGTCATGGGGGTTATACTTGGATTTATGTTTACAGGTATCACATTACTGGCCTATTGGTACGGTATAGTGCCTGATGAAAAGGCAACGGTTGTTTCTCAGATCGCTGAATCGACCTTTGGTCGCGGAACTTTATACTTTTTCATTCAAGGGATTACAGCAGTCATTTTATTCTTAGCAGCTAATACAGCTTACTCAGCGTTCCCGCTGCTCGCCTTTATGTTTGCAAAAGATAAATATATGCCACATGCTTTTATGGTTCGTGGTGACCGTCTAGGTTTCTCAAATGGTATTATTTTTCTAGGTGTTCTGTCTGCTGTACTTGTAGCTGCATTTCACGGAAATACAGAAAGCTTGATTCCTCTTTATGCGGTAGGTGTCTTCATTCCGTTCACATTGTCCCAGCTTGGAATGATGGTTCATTGGTTTAAAACCAAACCAGCGGGATGGAAAAAAAGATTTGTTGTAAATACCATCGGTATGCTGACTACATTGACAATTACGCTTATTTTTATCATTACTAAGTTCTCAAGCGTATGGATGGCGTTCATTTTCTTACCTGCTGTAATGTTTGTGTTCCACCGCATTCACAAGCACTATTTGAACACTGCAGATCAGCTTCGTATATGTCCGGCTACGGATAAACCTTTAATTAAAGGAAGTACGGTTGTTGTCCCTGTTGCTGGTGTAACACGTGCTGTACTGCATTCCATCAGCTATGCCAAGTCTCTAACAGATAATGTTGTAGCCGTGTATGTTGGCTTTGATGAAGAGGACATTCAAAAGATGGAGCAACGGTGGGAGGAATGGAATCCGGGTGTACGCCTGATTGTACTTCGTTCCAGATATCGCAGTATTATTCGTCCGTTAGTGAAATTTATTGATACCGTGGAGTGGAAGACCGCAGCGACGGATCATATTACGATTCTGATTCCGCAGTTTATTACTAAGCATTGGTGGCAAGCTGTACTTCATAATCAGACCAGCTTTTTAATCCGTTCGTATCTAATGAATTCAAAAGATGTTGTAGTTGCGACTGTCCCCTATCATTTGAATAAATAATGGATTATTAAGGAGAGGCTATATCCGGAACGTTCGGAATATAGTCTCTTTTGTATTTTTCTTGAAGGAAAATGCTGCAAATCAACAAAATTTTAAATTTATAGGTTGACACAGAGAATGAGAATCAATATCATTTAAAAGTGAGACAGAGGTAAACAACACCTTTGAATATCAAAGCAGGTATATATTAGGAGGGTATTTAATGTTTTCGTTAAACAGAAAAAGATTTGGAAGCATGAAATTGACGATGATCGGACTAATAGTGATGACGCTATTCCTATCCGCTTGCGGTAATAATAATGCTGAAAGTTCATCCAATGCAGGAACGGAGCCTACAACAGCGCCTACTGCAGAAGCTACAGAAGCACCGGCAGCACCAAAAACGTTAACGGATGCGATGGGGCATGAAGTAACGATCCCTGCTAATCCTGGGCGTGTTCTGGGTTCTTATTTGGAAGATTCTTTGGTAACGCTGGGTGTGACTCCAGTAGCCCAATGGTCTGTGCCAAATGGCGTTCAGGATTATCTGGCTGCTGAATTGAAAGATGTCCCTACCATTAGCTACGATCTTCCATTGGAGGCAGTAACCAGCTTCGCTCCGGATCTGATTCTTATCCCATCGGAGTCTTCCGTACAGAATGGTATCTACGACCAATTGAATAAGATTGCACCGACTTATGTGATCGGGGATAAGCTAAATCAAGATTGGCGTAAATCGCTACTCAAGATTGGTGAAATTCTGAACAAAACCCCTGAAGCAGAGAAAGCCATTAAAGATTATGAAGACAAAGCGGCGGCTGCGAAAGAAAAGCTTAAAGGAGCTATTGGAGAAGAGTCCGTGGCGATTTTATGGCTGGTACAAAAAAACTTCTATATTGTAGACGAAACTCGCAGCAGTGGTGCTGTATTATATACAGACCTTGGTGTAAAGCTACCTAACTTAGTAACAGAAATTCCTGTGGGTACAAGAGCTACTTGGAATCCAATTTCGCTGGAGAAGCTTTCTGAGCTGACTGCAGATCATATTATCCTTGTAAATAGTGATAAGACTGAGGGTTCGGAGATTCTGGACAGTGCCATTTGGAAAGGCATCCCGGCTGTAAAAGCTGGTAATGTGCATGAAATGAGCTCAACAAGCAGTTGGCTATACAGTGGTGCGAACGCTGGTGGCAAAATCATTGACGATGTGTTAACAAGTCTTGTGAAATAAAAGTTGTAATTCACCATGAATGAGACTGCTCATTTGGGTGGGGAAGGGCGTGCAGATCAGTATCTTAGATACAAAGATCTGCACCATTTTTTTATAAACTACGCCCATATTACGGGAAAATGGCTCCTGCAATTGTACAACATTAATTTTTTTGCGATAATGAGAATGATTGTTGTTATCATATAGACTATTGTAACTATCGATTAAGGAGACGACTCATGGTTTCACCCTCAGATTTCGCACATCGCAATAAAAATGATACACAAAAAGCTCTACATACCCGTCCGGCAGCTGCAATAGGTATTCTGATTTTTGGACTTGCTGCTATTGCCTTTGGACTGGCACTTTCAGTCTCGGTGGGTGCGGCAAATATCAAGCTAGCTACGGTATGGGAAGCAATATTTCAATTCAATCCAGATATACAGCAACATCAGGTGATTAGAGAACTAAGACTTCCACGCGTGATCGCAGGTGCTTTGGTCGGTGCTTGCTTCGCAGTAGCCGGGGCAATCATGCAGGGGATGACAAGGAACCCACTTGCGGATTCAGGTCTGCTCGGCTTGAATGCGGGAGCGGGTGTAGCGCTTGCTATAGTATTTGCTTTTGCACCTTCGCTCTCCTTCACTACACTTATGTTGTTTTGTTTTATTGGTGCCGCAGTTGCTTCTTTTATCGTATTCGGAATTGGGTCGCTTTCCTTTAATGGCCTGACACCGTTGCGGTTGACACTTGCGGGCTCTGCTGTCAGCGCATTACTAGTTGCTGTTAGCCAGGGCATAGCGATTCTTTTTAACTTATCTCAGGATATTGCTTTTTGGTTAGCTGGTGGAATGGGAGGAGCTAGCTGGACTCAGATCAAAATCATTTTCCCTTGGGTGTTTATGGCATTAATTGCAGCGATGATGTTATCGCGTTCCGTCACATTGCTCAGTTTAGGTAAGGAAGTGGCCGTTGGTCTGGGGCAGCGGACTCGATTAGTCCAGTTGGCATGTATGATTGTTGTAGTCGTTCTTGCCGGAAGTGCAGTCTCGATGGTTGGCCCGATTGCTTTTATAGGACTAATTATTCCACATGTTACGCGTTATTTCGTGGGGGTAGATTATCGCTGGATTATTCCTTGCTCGGCAGTACTTGGGAGCTTATTGATTATCTTTGCGGATATCGCCGCTAGAATGATCAATGCACCTTATGAAACGCCGCTAGGCGCTTTAATTGCCATTATCGGGGTACCCTTCTTCATTTACTTGGCGAGTAAGCGGAAGGGGGAGCTGTAATGCACAGATTAACCCTTTCTCCAAATGAAAAAGAACGCCGCAAACGCGTGCTTACAGTATTATCGCTCCTAGCTATATTGATCGTCGTCATGTTTATTATCAGTATGAATACAGGGTTTATGCGCCTATCCCCATTGGAGGTATTACATACACTGCTGGGAGATGGAACACATCAGCAAAAGCTTATTTTATTTGATTTTAGATTACCTCGCATCGTAATTTCACTGTTGGTTGGAGCGGGCTTTGCAGTGTCAGGCTGTATCTTACAGAGTCTCGCACGAAATGCACTTGCTGAGCCGGCTACGCTGGGCATAAGTGCGGGTGCAGGTTTTGCGGTAATCATTTTCATCTCGTTTTTTCCGGCTACAACAGCAGCTCCGGTATTCGTCTTGCCGCTCTTAGCGCTTGGAGGGGCTAGCTTAACCGCCGCTTTAATCTATCTTCTCGCTTATCGGAAAGCAGATGGTCTATCTCCAACAAGGTTGATCCTTATCGGGATTGCGGTCGCTGCCGGAATTAATGCTTGCCAGCTTGTGTTGGCACTTCGGCTTGATCCAAATAATTATCAATTTGTAGCGACTTGGATCGCCGGTAAAATATGGGGTGGGGATTGGAGATTTGTCCTTGCTCTGTTACCTTGGATAGTGATTTTGTTACCGTTTGCCTTCTATAAAGCACGGATTCTTAATGTATTGAATCTAGGCGATCATACTTCACTAGGGCTTGGAATGAGAGTGGAGAAGGAGCGTATTCTTCTACTCATGACAGCAGTGGCGCTTGCCGGCTCCTGCGTTGCTGTAAGCGGAGGTATAGGCTTCGTTGGACTGATAGCACCACACTTGGCTCGCAGGCTCGTAGGGCCCCGTCATCAGGTATTATTGCCGGCTAGTGCGTTGACAGGGGCACTCCTTATGATTACTGCCGATACGATCGGCAGATGGGTATTACAACCTGCAGAAGTTCCCACGGGCATTGTGGTTGCAATTATTGGCGCACCTTACTTTTTATATTTACTCGCCAAATCAAAAGCGTGAGTATAGCTCCATACAACGTAGCGCGTGCTTACGAAGCGAAATTTATTATGTAGTTCATTCTAGGAGCATAGCTCCATAAAACTTATAAGGAGTTGTTATCATGTCAGAACGTTTGAATACAGAAGAATTAAGTATTGGGTATGCAGAGGCTACAATTGTTAAAGGATTGAACTTGACTATCCCTACGGGAAAAATCACTGCACTAGTGGGCGCTAACGGCTCCGGTAAATCTACAATCCTCAAAACGATGGCTCGGATCATGAAGCCTAAGAGCGGCAGTGTAATGCTGGACGGCAAATCAATCCATAACTTTTCAACGAAAGAGGTAGCTCGTCAACTTGCGATTTTACCGCAAAACCCAACAGCTCCAGACGGTCTAACGGTTTCTGAGCTTGTCAGCTACGGTCGTTTCCCCCATCAAAAAGGTTTCGGTACAATGACCGCAGAGGATCGCAACATTATTTCGAACGCAATCTCCGTTACGGGGATGGAACCATTCCATGATCGTCCGATTGACCGTCTATCGGGTGGACAACGTCAACGCGCTTGGATCGCTATGGCATTGGCACAAGAGACGGATATTTTGTTCTTAGACGAACCAACAACATTTCTAGATATGGCTCACCAGCTTGAAGTCCTACAGCTTCTGCAAAAGCTGAATGAGGAAGAAGGGCGTACCATTATCATGGTCGTACATGATTTGAATCATGCTACTCGTTATGCGCAGCATATGGTAGCTATCAAGTCGGGGACTGTGATTAGTGAAGGATCACCTACTGAGGTTATGACCCCAAATGTATTGCGCGAAGTGTTTGGCATTGAAGCAGATATTGTTCCAGATCCACGTACGGGAGTGCCACTGTGCCTTCCTTACGAGCTTGCTGCCTATAAAGCGGTGTAATCATATTCGAGAATCATACAACGAACAGGCTCCCGTCATTGACAAGGGAGCCTGTTCGTTGTTACAGTTGGGGTTGCCTACAAATCCATGATACCACTACTAAAAATAGATTAAGGACCATCATTTATACATGGTTAAAGGAGCATGAAACATGAATATTGACAAAATTCAAAATGACCTAGAGCAGTTAATGACTGCAGGAATTGTGAAGAGTCATGAGAACTTAAAAGATCACGTGTATACCAAAATGGGCGGTAAAGCAGATATTTTGGCAGCACCAGCTACTTATGAGGAAATTCAAAAGATTGTTACATATGCGGAACAGAATGGGATCACCCTTACGGTACTTGGGAACGGTTCGAATGTGATTATCCGCGATGGCGGTGTACGTGGAATCGTTCTGCAAACGGCAGGACTAACGGATGTGGGGATTCGAGACAATCTCTTATATGCGGAGTGCGGCGCTAAGATTATTGATGTTTCCAGATATGCGTTGGATATGGAGCTTACGGGTCTTGAGTTCGCCTGTGGCATTCCAGGAACGGTTGGTGGAGCGTTATACATGAACGCAGGCGCTTACGGCGGAGAAATTAAAGATGTACTGCATAGTGCGCTAGCTATAACTAAGAGCGGGCAATTGGTGACTCTGCAAGGGGATGAGCTGCAATGGGGTTATAGAAAAAGCGTGTTCGCAAGCGGTGAATACATCGTACTTGAGGCCAATTTTGCTATGACTTCAGGTGATGCATTAGTTATCAAGTCGAAAATGGATGAACTTACTTACCTGCGTGAATCCAAGCAACCGCTTGAGTATCCTTCCTGTGGTAGTGTCTTTAAACGTCCTCCAGGTCGGTTTGCAGGTCAGTTAATTCAAGAGAGTGGCTTGCAGGGAACAAGAATCGGTGGTGCTGAGGTATCCAAGAAGCATGCAGGGTTTATTGTAAATGCAGATCATGCAACCGCCAGCGATTACATTGGGCTAATTCACCATGTAAGGGCGACTGTGAAGGATAAATTCGGTGTGGAGCTGGAAACTGAAGTGGAGATCATTGGAGAAGAGTAACTTATTGATCGTATAAATCGAAAGAGCCCCAGATTTACTGTGGGCTCTTTTGCTGTTATTACATCTTGCTTAATTTATTGAGAGGGTATATTTAGCTCGATCTGTCGTAATTTCCGCCTTACGATCCCCTATGTCCTCAATCCGAAGCCCGTCAATAGCTAAGTCATAGGTGGAGTGTGGTAGCGATACTAGCTCACCATCGGCGTTTAAAGTGCTGCCAAATCCTTTTAATATTACTGCACTCCCTAGATAATCATCGATAACATCCTCCGCACTCCGAAACTCAACGGCCTCTAGATTAAAATGAATTTTATCCAGATCACGAAGCTCTTTCTTTTCAATTACAATAGTTTCATTCACATGACTGTTAATCCAGTCCATAAGTTTCTGTATACTTTGTTCCATTAGATGAGCCCACCTTTACCTCGAAGATTATTAAGTTTAAGTTACCCTTTTCTTAGGATTTGAATCCATATTTCTGCTATATTAGAACGAATTACTTTTGCTGTAAAAAAGGGCGAGGCCTTTGGGTTTCTAGGTCCCAAGGGTGCTGGGAAGACAACAACAATGTGCATGATGACAGGTCTACTTCAGTCTACAAGCGGAGAAATTTTAATTAATGGCATGAATATTTAACATCATAAAAAAAGAAATCCATACCAAATTGGTGTTGTTTTTGAGCTTCCCAATCTGTACATGCGTTGTTCTATCCGAGATAACCTGGAGCTGTTCGCTGATCTCTGTAAGGTAGCACCAATTTGAGTGATTGAAGTCATGGAAACTTCAACTGTTTGACAAGGGAAAAGCTAAGGCAAAGCGTAGAACTTGTCAGGAGCAGGTTACCCATGGTATAGTTCAAGACGCAATATGCTTAAAGAAGAAGTCTGCACGGATGATGCAGGAGAGGTTCGCGAACTCCCTCTATAAAAAACTAAGAGTATATTAAATCATATAAGCGGATGCGCTCCTTTATCGGGACGTTGCTTCCGTTTCTTCTTAGTGGAGCCAAGTTTTCGAAATCTCGTTCTTCTTTCCATTACCGGCCAAGGCCGAAGGAAAAGAGAGGGGTTTTTTGTCGTGTCAGAAGGAAGAATGAAAGAGGAAATGCAAGAGGTTACTTTGCTTGGGAATCAGGGAACGCAGTACCAGTTTGGTTATGATCCAGATATTTTAGAGGTGTTTGATAACAAACATCCTGGGCGTGATTATTTTGTTAAATTCAACTGTCCTGAGTTCACAAGCTTATGTCCTGTAACAGGCCAGCCGGATTTTGCTACATTGTATATTTCATATATTCCTGAGCAGAAAATGGTGGAATCCAAATCATTAAAGCTATATTTGTTTAGCTTCCGTAACCATGGTGACTTTCATGAGGACTGTGTCAACATTATTATGAATGATCTGATCGCACTGATGGACCCTCGTTACATTGAGGTGTGGGGGAAGTTCACTCCGCGTGGAGGTATCTCTATTGACCCTTATTGCAACTATGGAAGACCGGGTACGAAGTATGAAGCGATAGCGGAGCACCGCTTAATCAATCATGACCTCTATCCGGAAAAAGTGGACAACCGCTAATCCCAATAAGTTGATAAGGAGAGATTTAGATGAATAAGAAAGCACTCGTCGTATTCAGCGGCGGACAAGATAGCACCACTTGCCTGGTATGGGCTTTGAAGCAATTTGAGGAAGTGCAGGTTGTTACCTTCAATTATAATCAGCGGCATGCGGCCGAAATCGAAGTGGCTACAGAAATAGCGGCTAAGTTTAATGTACAACAGCATATCCTAGATCTTGGGCTGCTGAATCAGCTGGCACCCAATGCACTAACCCGCCAAGATATTGATATCGTTGCTGGCGAAGGCGATGAGCTTCCTAGCACGTTTGTAGACGGACGGAATCTGTTGTTTTTATCTTTTGCGGCAATATTAGCTAAACAGCTGGATTACTCCCATATCGTTACGGGTGTCTGCCAAACGGACTTTAGCGGGTATCCGGACTGCCGTGATGTATTTGTGAAATCATTAAATGTTACGCTGAATTTATCTATGGACTATGAGTTTGCAGTACACACTCCACTGATGTGGCTGGATAAAAAAGAAACATGGAAGATGGCCGATGAACTGGGCTATTTTGATTATGTTCGTGAACACACATTAACCTGTTACAACGGCATAATTGGGAGTGGCTGTGGAACTTGTCCAGCTTGTCTTTTACGTCAGCGTGGTCTTGAACAGTATGAGGCAGAAAGAACGGAGGTTAGTTCTTAATGCTAAACGAGGTTTCAGTCTGCAAAATATTCACGTTCGACGCGGCGCATCAATTAGTGGGCCACAAGGGGAAATGCAGCAATCTGCATGGACATACTTATAAGCTTGAAGTAGTGCTCAAGGGTAAACCTATGACCGCGGAAGGCCATTCGGATGAAGGGTTTGTTATTGATTTCAGCGATATCAAAATGACAGTACAACAAAGCCTTGTAGATCGTTTAGATCACGCTTTTCTCGCTATGGGGAATGAACCTGTATTAGAGACGTTAGTGAATACTGGCTCCAAAGTAGCTTTATTGTCTTTCCGCACCACGGTTGAGAATATGTCCTCCTATATTGCCTATAAGCTGAAGCAAGCGGGGCTGCCGCTCTACGCTGTAAAGCTGTGGGAGACACCAACCTCCTGGGCAGAGGTACTGGCTGAAGATATCCCTGAGGATGGGCCATCTTACCGCTTGTATGGAGGCTGTGACTGTGAGTAAGATTCCCGTAATTGAAATGTTTGGTCCGACCATTCAAGGGGAAGGTGCGGTGATTGGTGTAAAGACGATGTTTGTCCGCACCTATGGCTGCGATTATCGCTGTGGCTGGTGTGACTCCTCCTTCACTTGGGATGGCACGGCGAAAGACAAGGTTCGTATGATGACCTCGGATGAAATTATGAATGAACTTTTAGCTATAGCTGGAGATAATTTCGACTGTGTTACGATTTCCGGCGGTAATCCTGCTTTAATTGGTGATGGGATGGGCACTTTTATTAACCAGCTTCATGAGCGAGGGAAACAAGCGGCTATAGAAACTCAGGGCAGTAAATGGCAGGACTGGTTCAATGATGTGGATGTGCTGACCATCAGTCCGAAACCACCAAGCTCAGGGATGACGACAAATTGGGAGATGCTAGATACCATCATGCGTAAGATGGAGAATCGGGGCCGTTCTACACATAGCCTGAAAGTCGTTGTGTTTGATGACAAGGATTTTGATTATGCAAAAGACGTTCACCAGCGATATCCCAATGTGCCGCTCTTCCTGCAGCCTGGGAATGATGATGTCACTGAAGAAGGAGACATTTCTGCTCGACTTTTGGGAAGGCTGGAGTGGCTGTTTAATAAAGTGATCATGGATTCAGAAATGAATAGAGTGCGAGTACTTCCACAGTTGCATGCTTTGATCTGGCATAATAAACGCGGTAAGTAAAAAGGATTGTAATGATGAGGGTGTCTGCTTAGCAGATGCCCTTTTTTTGTTGATTGGAGTCTTTAAATAGGTAGATAGAGTGTCCCATAATCTGGTATTATTTTTGTAAAAGCTCTAGGAGGTTATCCACTTGGAAAATTCAACTGCACTATTAATTATTGATGTTCAAGAAGCTATGTTCTCCTACCCTGATCAAAAGCTGTACGATGAAGAGGGGGTGATGGAGAGAATTATTTCCCTTCAGCACAAAGCTAGGGTGGCAGGCACTCCAATTGTTTATGCCCAACATACAGAAGATGAGGAATATACAAAAGGAACGCCCACGTGGCAGATTAGTCATCGTATCACACCGCAGGAAGGCGAAGTTATTGTGGAGAAGCCTACTTGGGATGCTTTTCACCGAACCGTACTGCAAGATGAGCTACAGAAGCTGGGGATCACGAATCTGGTGATTTGTGGAATGCAAAGTGAGTTCTGTCTAGATACGACGATAAGACGCGCATACAGCATGGGCTATAAAAGTGTATTGGTTTCAGACGCTCATAGCACCTTTGATAACAAAATGCTGAATAGTGAACAGATCGTTAAGCATCATAATGCACTGCTTGGAGGGAGATTCGCCCAGTTACGAGCTGAAAGCGAGGTTCAGTTCTAGATGAATACCTCTCAGGCTGCCATGAAACCTATTCAGCGTTCTCGACTTAGACTATTTGCCGGAAAGCGATATTTTATTTACAAAAGATATCTGAAATGGTGTACTAGCCGCAGCAAGGTGGCGAAGCAACGCACTAGTGAAGTTTTATCTAATGAAGTGATGACTCATGCTACACCGTTATTAAGAAGTCTACGGAATGTAGATATGGTGCTTCAATACAATAAAATAACCAATTTACGTCTGGCGATAGCGAAACTGGATGGACTTATGGTGCGGCCGGGGGAGACTTTTTCTTACTGGAGAAGCATTGGAAAGCCCACGAAGCGAAAAGGGTATCTGGAGGGAATGGTGCTGCATTATGGTGGGTTCCATTCCGGGGTTGGCGGAGGCTTATGCCAGCTGTCCAATCTGATCTACTGGATGACACTGCATACACCTCTTACGGTTACGGAACGGCATCGGCACAGCTATGATGTTTTTCCAGATGAACAGCGTACACAGCCATTTGGAAGCGGGGCCACCTGTTCTTATAATTATTTGGACCTTCAAGTGAAGAATAATACGAATCAAGCCTATCAATTAAAGCTCTGGCTGGATGACAGCCATTTACATGGGGAATGGAGATGCGAGGAGCAATCCCTTTATAAATATGAAGTGTACGAAAGTGATCATCGAATTAGTCTAGAACCTTGGGGAGGCTATATACGCAGTAACAAGATTAGTCGAAAAGTATATACACGTACCGGCGACCTAATTGGAGATGAAGATGTAACCGATAATTATGCGCTTATGATGTATTCCCCGCTTCTTCATGGATAAGAAGATAGGTCTTAGGGTTATAACATAGATGATGTTATCGTTACACCCTTTGCCATACTCTAAAGGAGCGGATGAACAGTATGAAGGCACTAACCTACCAAGGGAAGAAAAAAGTTAAGGTTAAAGAGGTAGCTGATCCGAAGCTTGAGAAAAAGGACGATATTATCGTTCGGATTACAACTACAGCGATTTGTGGCTCAGATCTACACATTTATAACGGTGAGATTCCAGGTATGCATGATGATTATATTATCGGTCATGAGCCTATGGGGATTGTTGAAGAAATTGGCCCTGACGTAACTAAAGTCAAGAAAGGCGATCGTGTCATTATTCCCTTTAATGTGGCCTGTGGTCAGTGTTTCTTTTGCCAGCATGAGATGGAGAGCCAATGTGACAATTCTAATGATGCTAAGGACACAGGTGGTTACCTAGGTTATTCTGATACTTATGGTGGCTTTGCTGGAGGGCAGTCCGAGTTGCTGCGGGTACCTTATGGTAATTTCGGCCCCTTTGTGGTTCCTGAGGATGCAGAAATGGAAGATGAGAAAATTCTTTTCTTATCAGATATTGTACCTACAGCCTGGTGGGGAGTAGAAAGCGGAGGCGTGAAGCCAGGGGATACAGTTATTGTTCTTGGCTGTGGACCTGTTGGTCTGTTAACTCAAAAATTCGCCTGGATGAAAGGTGCTTCTAGAGTCATAGCTGTTGACCATGTTGGTTACAGGCTGCAGCATGCGAAGCAAACCAATAAGGTTGAAATTTATAATTTTGAAGAGATCAAGGATATTGAGGCGCATTTGAAGGAGATTACTCATGGGGGAGCAGACGTAGTTATTGATTGCGTAGGTTTGGATGCCAAAATATCTGCTTTGGAAAAAGTGGAAACCACACTAAAGCTACAAGGCGGCTCACTCAGCGCATTTAGGATGGCCTCGGATATTGTGCGTAAATTCGGAACCATTCAGCTGGTAGGGGTTTATGGGCTTAATTACAATATGTTCCCGCTGGGTCATCTATTTGAACGTAATATTACTTTAAAGATGGGACAAGCCCCAGTTATTCACTATATGCCTTTGCTTTATAAGATGATTAAAGAGAATAAATTTGATCCTACAGATATCATTACGCATCGCCTGCCAATCAGTAAAGCAGAGCATGGCTATGACGTTTTTAGTGAGAAAAAAGAGAATTGTATCAAGGTTGTTCTAAAGCCGTAACCTTATAGAAGCATGAGCTCTCGTCAGAAATGACGTGGCTTATGCTTTTTTTAGTGAAATCTAATGAAAATAGATGCATTTTTTTACGGTCTGCGTTAAATTAACATAAGTGACTTTAGATATTGAAAGGACGCGTACCATGTGAATCTTAAAAAACCGCCATTTCCTATTCCAATATTAATGTTGATTGGGATTGTGGCCATCTCATTTTCTGCTATTTTTATTAAATGGTCTGCAGCACCAGCGTCTATTCAAGGCATGTATCGGCTGTTATTCACCTCGCTATTGATGTTGCCTTTTGCACGACCATATAGTGGAGCAGCGGTTGCGCTTCGTAAAAAGGACTGGATCATGTTAGTGCTCTCAGGCACTATGCTTGCTCTACATTTTTTGCTTTGGATGGGCTCTTTGAAGTATACTTCGGTAGCTAGTTCAACGATGATCATGGCGCTGGAGCCCGTATTTATTATGCTGGGCGTTTATTTTTTGTATAAGGAAAAAACGGCTGCGTCTGCTATTCTGGGACTGAGTATTGCTATTGGTGGTGTAATATTTATCGGCTGGGGAGATATTGGAATCTCTGCGGATAATCTTAAAGGCGATTTGTTATCGGTTGGAGGTACTGTAGCGGTAGCTGTGCATATGCTTATCGGTCAAAAGCTAGTGGTGCGTATGCCTTCCTATTTGTATAGCTTGATAGTCTTCTTGTCAGCAGCTGGCGTGTTTGCCATATACAATCTGTTCATGGGGATTTCCTTCTTTAATTATCCTGCGAATGAGTGGGGGATTTTCATATTGCTAGCTGTGGTACCCACGGTATTTGGGCATATTTTATTTAATTGGCTACTTCAGTATGTATCCGCAACTACGGTATCCATGAACATCTTAGGAGAACCCGTGGGTGCTAGCATCCTAGCTTTTCTGCTCTTAGGTGAACAATTAACAGCGCTGCAATGGGCTGGTGGACTTTTAGTCATGTTTGGACTCGGTGTATATTTGTACGCTGGAAGAAAGAAAACTATTCGGGTGGCAGATGCCATTCAGAATGCTTCATAACAGATATTTTAATCATAAAGGGGTCACAAGGAATGGAAGAACAAGATCACAATGTAGAACTACCTTCTGGAAAAGGCACAGGGCCAACCAGTGAGGAACTATGGAACGAAGACACATACACAGCTTGGGTTATTCGATTTGGTACACCTTCAGAAGCAGCAGCCAAATTAATCAAGGAACCAAGTGCGAAGCTGTACCCGCTCTCTTCTTATTTTGGAGAAGTAAAGGGTAAAAAGATGATGAATCTCATGGGATCAAATGGCATGAAGGCCGTCGCTTTGTCTTTACTTGGAGCGGACGTAACCGTTGCCGATTTCTCGGAAGCAAATGCGCGTTATGCCGCTGATCTCGCACAAGAAGCGGGTGTTCAGCTTACCTACATCGTATCAGATGTTCTTAAGCTTCCAGATCACGTCCTAGATGGTTCATATGACATCGTATTTGCTGAGTTAGGAATCATGCACTACTTTACCGATCTTGCACCGTTTATGGAAACCGTCCGTCGTTTACTTTCTCCTGGCGGGATTTTTGTTCTGCGTGATTTCCATCCAGTGACAACTAAGCTTATAACCTCGAAGGGATCTACGGCTAAGATTCGCAAGCACAAAGTTAGTGGGGATTATTTCGATACAACATTGGAAGAAAAGAAGGTCTCGTATTCCAAGTATTTGCCTTCCACAGGCAAACCTGTAGGCGAACAGGAACATAGCGTTGTCTATTGGCGCCGCTGGACGCTTGGAGAAATCGTTACAGCCGCTGCTAGTTCTGGACTTGTGATCCGCCAATTGGCCGAAGAGCCCAATCTATCCTCGGATGTTTTTGATAAAGGAATCCCAAAGACGTACACCTTGGTGGCTGGAAAGGGTTGAATTAATAATTCTTATAAAAGACTGCATCGTCCATGAAAAGACGGTGCAGTCTTTTTTGCTTGCTTTAAAACATAAAATTTTAAACTTTTTTGCGGAGAATATTCCATTACATTTGAAGCCTATAGGCAATACAATAATTTTACATTCAATATTGAAAGCGATTACTTCAATAAAAAAGCACTCCTAAAGGATTTGAGGTGGAGATGAAATGGACGAATTATTACTACGAATGGCGGGGATTGATAAATTTTTCCCCGGTGTTCACGCATTGAATCAATGTCAATTTGAGCTGAAGCGTGGGGAAGTGCATGCATTAGTTGGTGAAAATGGCGCAGGAAAATCTACATTAATGAAGATTGCAACAGGAGTCTATTCCAAGGATGCGGGGCAGATGTGGTACAAGGGATCTGAGGTGGAGATTGCCAATACTCGCGCTGCGCAGGAACTTGGGATTAGTATTATCCATCAGGAACTGAATCTAATGCCGCATCTTACAGTGGCCCAAAATATATTTATTGGTCGTGAGCCGCGTAAGGCACTGAAATGGTTCGTTGATGATCTGGAGCTTAATCGTAAGGTGCAGGAACTGTTTGATCAGATGAATCTAAAACTGGATCCGAAGACTTTGGTCTCAGATCTGACAGTTGCTAATCAGCAAATGGTTGAAATCGCAAAAGCTTTGTCTTTCAATGCGGAGGTACTGATTATGGATGAACCAACTGCAGCGTTGACAGATACGGAAATTAACGAGTTATTCCGTATGATTGAGCAATTACGAGAAGAAGGTGTAGGTATTATATACATTTCTCACCGCATGGATGAGTTGAAACGGATCACAGATCGCATTACAGTCATGCGGGATGGTTGTTACGTGGATACTGTTCGGACGGATTCAATAACCATTGATCAGATTATTAGCATGATGGTCGGTAGAGAACTCTATCAAACGTCAAAGCCGACGATTTCCAAACAGACGCAGCAAGTCGTTCTGGAGGTTCAAAATCTTTCTAGCGGGCAGTTGTTGAAGGATATCAGCTTTCATCTGAATAAGGGTGAGATTCTGGGTTTCGCAGGATTAATGGGAGCTGGACGTACTGAGGTTGTTCGCGCCGTATTTGGGGCTGATCCTATCGATAAAGGTGAGATTAAGCTGCATGGAAATACGGTACGTATACGACATCCTCATCAAGCAGTGCAGCAGGGTATTGGCTATTTGTCCGAAGATCGCAAACGCTACGGACTGCTTGTAGAGATGGACATTAGCATGAATAATGCGATGGCTTCCTTCTATAAGTTCCGCAATGCCTTCGGATGGATGAGGGATCGCGAGATGCGAAAGACAGCGGAGCAGCATGCGGAAGCACTAGCAACCAAGACACCAAGTATAAGTCAAAAAGTCAAATTCTTATCCGGTGGTAATCAGCAAAAAGTGGTTATCGGTAAATGGTTGACGAGAGACTGCGATGTGCTGATTTTCGACGAACCGACACGTGGAATTGATGTAGGGGCGAAAAGTGAGATCTATAAGTTGCTTGATCAGCTGGCCAGCGAAGGAAAAGCGATCATTATAGTCTCTTCAGATCTCCCAGAGATTCTAAGAATGAGCCATCGCATTATTGTCATGTGTGAAGGACGTATAACCGGAGAACTAACCGCAGAAGAAGCATCGCAAGAAGCAATTATGAAATATGCGACGATGCGTTCATAATCGTTCAAGAGTTTATCGGAGGTGTCAAGGTCATGAAGATCGCAGATCAAGGGATAAGCCAACCTATCGGCTCGAAGCAAACCGGGGCGCAATCAGGGTTCAAACAAAAATTATTGGCATTCGCAAGTTTGATCATATTGGTCATCGTATTTTCAGTAGCCTCAAGTAACTTTTTTCAATTCTCTAATCTAGTTGGAATTCTGGTCTCTACTGCTGTAATTGGAGTATTAGCTCTAGGCGCAACCTTTGTAATTATTACAGGTGGGATCGATCTTGCTTTGGGTACGGTGATGACCTTCTCTTCCGTGATGGTTGGCGTCTTCATTACATTCTGGGGTCTACCCGTTCCACTCGGTATTGTAGGCGGGATTCTAGCTGGTGCACTATGTGGCTTTATCAGCGGTTTAATGGTGGCGAAAATGAATATTCCACCTTTCATTGCTACGCTGGCGATCATGATGATCACTAAAGGATTATCACTGGTCATAACGGGCGCAAAGCCTATTTATTTCAATGATGATCCGATCTTTGCCAAGATTGCTATGGGTAAGATGATCCCAGGCATTCCGAATACCATCATTATCTTCTTATTGCTCGGAATTATCGCAAGCATCATATTGTCGAAGACCATTATTGGACGTTATAATTTTGCGCTTGGCAGCAATGAAGAAGCGACTCGCTTATCCGGTGTAAATACGGTCAAATGGAAGATTGTAATCTACACCATCACAGGGATCTTCAGTGGAATCGCTGGTATCCTGATGGCCTCACGACTTAATTCAGCTCAGCCGTCACTTGGTACTGGTTATGAACTAGAGGCTATAGCAGCCGTCGTCATAGGAGGTACATCTTTAAGTGGAGGCGTAGGATCTATTCTAGGTACGATTATCGGTGCGCTGATTATGAGTGTACTTACGAATGGCTTACAAATTATGTCCGTTGCTCAGGAATGGCGGACAGTCATTGTCGGTGTTGTCATCATCATCGCAGTGTATGCTGATATTCTTCGCAGACGGAAGCAATGAAAGAGGTATTATCTCCATACGGAGTGATATACAAAGCAAATGACGAGGGGGAAGATTTAAATGAAACAACGTCGAAAAGGGATTATTATGCTTGCCAGTTTGTTACTGGCTACTACCTTACTTGGTGCTTGTAACAACAGTGATAGCAAAAAGAGTGCATCCGGTTCAGACAAACCCTATATCCCAGTCATTTCAAAAGGCTTCCAGCATCAATTCTGGCAAGCGGTGAAGCAAGGAGCCGAGAAGGCTGCCAAGGAGTTTAATGTCGAGATTACGTTTGAAGGCCCTGAAAACGAGAGTCAGGTAGATAAACAAATTGAAATGTTGCAGACGGCGCTAGACAAGAAACCTGCAGCAATCGCTTTAGCGGCTCTGGACAGCAAAGCAGCGATTCCATATCTGGAAAAGGCAAAGGAAAACAATATCCCCATCATTGGGTTTGACTCTGGAGTAGACAGCGATATCCCTGTAGCAACAGCAGCGACGGACAATAAAGCAGCCGCCGCTTTAGCAGCTGATAAAATGGCGGAGTTGATTGGCAAGAAAGGTAAAGTAGGTCTAGTCGTACATGACCAAACAAGCAGCACAGGTCAACAACGTCGTGATGGTTTCTTAGAACAAATGAAAGCGAAATATCCAGATATTGAAGTGTTAGAGCCGCAATATGGCGGTGGAGACCAGTTGAAGTCCACGGATCTTGCAAAAGCGATGATGCAGGCCAATCCGGATCTTAAAGGGATCTATGGCTCAAACGAAGGCTCTGCGGTAGGTGTGGCTAATGCCGTAAATGAATTGCAGATGGGTGGAAAGATTGTGGTCATCGGATTTGACTCTGGTAAACAGTTAATGGATGCCATTCGTAGTGGTGTTGTGGCTGGCGCGGTTACACAGGACCCTATTGGGATTGGTTATCAAGCGGTGAAGGCGGCTGTGCAGGCGATTAAAGGGGAAACCGTTGAAAAGAATATTGACACCGGGTTTCATTGGTACGATAAGAACAATATGGATTCCGATGAGATCAAACCTCTGCTATACGAATAGAAGCTATTAATAATAGAGGTTGCCTTAAAGAGGTAACCTCTATTATCCTTATTTAAAAAGGTAAACATTTACATGTAAGCGATCGATAAGTTCATAGCTGAGGAGGTGTTGGATGTATAAGATTATTCTGGTTGATGATGAAGATGAGGTTCGGGAAGCGATTAAACAGAAGATATCTTGGAATAATTATGGTTTTGAGCTCGTTGGAGATTTCGATAACGGCAGAGATGCCCTTGATGCGATCGAGCAGTTTCGACCAGATGTGATTATTACAGATATTTGCATGCCCTTTATGGATGGTTTAGGACTGGCAAAAGCTGTTATGGAACGGTACCGCGACATGAAGGTCATTATCGTAACTGGATATGAAGACTTCGATTACGCCAAACAGGCAATAACCTTGAAGGTGACAGAATATTTGTTAAAACCAATTAATGCTCGTGAGTTTGCAGAATTTCTAAGCAAAATGAAGCAGGATTTGGATGAAGAGTATTTACAAAAGGCCAATATCGCTAAGCTTCGCATGCAATTAAATCAGAGCTTACCTTTACTGCGCGAACGTTTTCTGGAGAAACTGGTTACGACTCGAATGAAGAACGATGAGATCGAGAATAAAATGAATTATTTTCATATACAGCTTCAGGGCGCGGTTTACCTTGCAATCGTAATCGAGATAGAAATGGAGAGTCGAAGCCAGGACATTGCTTCTGATGCTGAGCTACTACGTTTTGCTGCATTTAACATTGTGCAGGAGCAACTTGAGAAGGGGCAGTGCGGGGTGGTGTTTCAGACTAGAGATGGTAAACTCGCTGCGATATTATCAGGAGATTCAGAAGCAATTGAAGTTACAACACAGCTTCTCGCGGATCAGGTTCAGACCAGCTTGAATAAGTATTTGAAGCTGACCGCCACCATCGGCATCGGTAGAAAATACGCTAGCATGCAACAAATTCCACAATCCTTCCAGGAAGCGATTTCATCCTTAGAATATCGTTATCTTTTAGGCATCGATAAGGTGATCTCCATTCAGGATCTTGAGTTTGGCAAAGGGTTGGATCAAGCGCACTTCACTTCTTGGGAAAAGCAATTTATATCCGCGTTGAAGACAGGGAAAGCATCAGCGATCTCAGAGGTTCTCTCACAATGGTTTCAGGAATTAAAGAGCAATAGCTCTTCTATAGAAGGTTGCCGCAGTATCATTTACCAGATGCTCGTTTCTCTAATGAATTATGTGGCCGATATTGGATTCCCCAATACTGAGCTTGTTTCGCATAATATGTTCGCAGAAGTTGCTGCTCTAAAGACTTTAGAGGAAGCGAGGAATTATTTGGAGAGAACTTGCCATGAGCTGATCCTCAAGCTATCGGAACAAAGAACTACGGTAAGGGCTTCTCAGATGAAAGCCGCGGAAGCTTATATCCGGGAGAATTATTATAATGACAGTTTTTCACTCAATGAGTTATGTAGCCATATTTTTATGAGCATCAGTTATTTCAGTGCAACGTTTAAACAGCATACTGGTGAGACTTTTATTGAGTATTTGACTCGCCTCCGTTTGGAAAAAGCTAAAGAACTGCTTACCATCACACAGCTGAAGACTTATGATATCGCTGCTAGAGTGGGCTATGCTGATCCTCAGTATTTCAGTGTTATTTTTAAACGAAATGTTGGGATCACACCTAAGGAATATCGACAGCGACAGAAGGAGAATCTTCTTCTATGAAACCTCATCGTTTCTTCCGAAGTCGAAGTATTCATAATAATATCGCGATTTCTTTTTCGCTTCTTATCCTCTGCACCACTATAGTACTTACCTATACTTCATATCGACTCTCCTCAGCAGCCGTCATGGGGAATTCCGTAGCCTATACCTCACAATTAATAGAACAAGTAAAACTGAACATCGAGAATTATATTAGCAACATGGAGAGCATTGCTGCTCTGGTGTTAACTAGCAGTGATCTTGAGAAATATGTAAGAGGTTCGAGTTCTGGACAAGAAGGGGAGACCAAGGATAAGCAATTAGCTAGCCAATATCTACGATCTGTAGTCCAATCCCGCTCGGATATTTCTTCAATTGTGTATGCAAGCTCGGAAGGGATAACCGTTTCAGATCGACTGGATGCAGTTTTGAAACCGCTTCCCGAGTTGATTGCTCAAGAGTGGTATCAGCAAGCATTGAACCAGACGGGAGTGGCTGTCTCCTCTTCACATGTGCAGCACTTATTTCAGAATGAATACCGTTGGGTAGTGTCGATCAGTAGAAAGCTTTCCGATTCTTTTTCTAAAATGGAAGCAGATCGACAGGGTGTGCTACTCGTAGATCTTAATTACAGCGTAATCAACAATCTGTGCAAACAAATCGAACTGGGAAAACGCGGTTATGTATTTATCGTAGATCCGTCAGGGAGTTTAGTTTATCATCCTCAACAGCAGTTGATTTATTCGCAGCTCAAGTTTGAGCAATTGGATACTGTTCTTGGGATTAAGAACGGGTCAGTTACGGTGAAAGCAGGGAACGAACAGAAACTGTACACCGTGGATACCACTAGCTTTGGCTGGAAGATTGTAGGGGTCACTTATCCAGATGATCTGGTTGCTAACAAACAGCAGATGCAAGGGACCGCCGCCTTGTGGGGAGCCGTAAGTCTGATCTGTGCTATGGCAATTTCTGTGCTGCTGTCCTACGCATTAACCAAACCGCTCAAGAATTTAGAAATGAATATGAAAAAGGCTGAACGCGGTGAGTTCGACATTCGCGTGGAGATTGAGAGCACGAACGAAATCGGTAAGCTAGCCCGTACCTTTAACCTGATGATCCTGAAGATTAAAGAGCTGATGAGTCAGATCGTCATGGAGCAAGAGATGAAGCGTGTGAGTGAGCTTAAGGCCTTACAAGCACAGATTAAGCCCCACTTTTTGTATAATACGCTGGACTCGATTATTTGGATGGCAGAGACCGGTAAGATGGAGGAGGTAGTCGAAATGACCTCTTCATTATCGAAGCTGCTACGTTCTACGATTGGTGAGGGCGAGGAGCTGATCCCGATCGCTAGAGAACTAGAACATATTCGGCACTATCTAACGATTCAGAACATGCGCTATCGCCATAAATTCACATATTCGATAGAAGTGGATGAAGACATTCTTGAATGCAGTATTTTGAAAATGGTCCTTCAACCCTTAGTTGAAAATGCGATTTATCATGGGATAAAGCATAATCCTGAGCAAGGTCACATCCTGATTAAAGGCAAAAGAGAGCAAAAAGATATTACTATTCAAATTATTGACAATGGTGTCGGTATGAATCCAGATCAGATGGGGAAGTTACTGCTTCAAAAGCCAGATTACAGGATTGGCAGTGGGGTAGGCGTCGCGAATGTAAACCATCGCATTCAGCTTTATTTCGGGGACCATTACGGTTTGTCTTTTGCAAGTGAAATGGAAGAAGGGACGACGGTCACTTTAAGAATTCCTGCGCTCTATGAGGAGGAGAGTCCATGAGTTCACTTTGGTCAAAAATAGGCCTGTCTGCTCTACTGTTATTCTTTATTGTAGCGCTCGGGTGGGTAGGTTATCGTATGTTTACGAATGAACTTGATCCAAAAGTCAGAACCATTATCTACGTTCCTAAGACTATCGATACCAGCATTGAATTCTGGGAGGTAATGAAACAAGGTGTGGCAACTGCTGCCAAGGAATTCGGTGCAGATGTCCATACGGTAGGAACAGATACCGAGTTAGATGTGGATAAGCAGATTCAAATACTAGAACAGGCGATTGAGGAGAAGCCTGATGCCATTATTTTGGCTGCTACCGACTATTATCGTCTTGTTCCGGTTGCAGAGCAGATTAAAGCTGCGGGTATCACGCTTATTACGGTAGACTCGGGACTGAACGGCGGTGTATCGGAGAGTTTTATCGCCACAGATAATTATGAAGCAGGCCGAAAAGCAGCGCAGAGGTTGATTGAAAATATTCATAGCGACGATCTAGTCGCCATTATGAATTTTGTACAAGGCTCCGCTACAGCTATCGAGAGAGAGAGAGGGGTTAGGGATGCTTTATCTCAGAATGGAGTTAATCTTGTGCAGGATACCCTTTACAGTAACGGTTCTTCGAAGAAGGCATATCAATTAACTGTTGATCTTCTAAGGAATCAGCCACAACTAAAGGGAATCATTGGTCTCAATGAGCCCTCTACATTAGGTGCGGGACTGGCAATTATGGATATGGGCTTAAAAGACAAAGTGAAGCTGGTGGGGTTCGACAATTCCAGTAGTGAGGTTCAATTGCTGGAGAATGAAATTATGCTGGGGACGGTGATTCAAAAACCTTTTACTATGGGGTACTTGGCTGTGAAAACTGCACTTGAAGCCGTTTCAGGCCACAAAGTAGCTCCTGTTATGGATACAGGCTCCGAATTCATTACGAAGGAAAATATGTACACAAGTGAGAATGAGAAGTTAATGTTTCCGTTTATAGAATAAGCCTAAAAAAGGGAGTGCTCAAGTCCGTAATGGCTTTGGGTGCTCCCTTTTAATATAAAATATAAGGTCTAAACGTTGTTTAATATTTCCGCAAAAGACTGCTGTAAGGGTGTTAATATATGATCTTTTCGCCAAGCCAGTACAAAACCGCCGCTCTCAGGCAAAACTCCCGGTAGAGGAGCATAACAAAGACGACCTAATGCAAGTTCTGCTTCAATGCTGACTCTAGAACAAATGCCTACGCCATCTCCCTCGCTAACTAACTTCTTTAGGGATTCAGGTGAATTTAACTCGGATCGGTTCCACAAGCGAATATGATTTATTTCTGCCCATTGATCCGCAAATCCCCGTAAACAAGAACCACCCTCATACTGAATCCAAGGCTCAAGCGCGATCTGTTCTGGTGTTAGCTTCTCTATAGTTGCAAAAGGGTGACTAGGGGCAAAAATCAGCACAGGCTCGTCGCGGACAATCAGCTGAAAGTTAAAGGATTCATCATGCCAATCTGAAGTGTGTAAAATAGCCATTTGAATTTCTCGGCTTCGGAGTCGTTCCTTTAACAAAGTATCACTTTGGATCGTCATCGAATTATTAATACCAGGATATTGTTTCATGAATTGGATTAGCGCTTTAGGTAAAATATAAGTTGCAGGTATATAACTTGCTTCCAGCTTCAAAGTACCATGTGTTGGGGAAGAAAACTGTTTAACAGTACGTTCAGCTTCGGCCGTAAGTGAGACAATCTTGAGCGCATATTGATAAAGGGCTCTACCCGCATCTGTGAGCAGGACTCTTCCACTTCGATACAGGAATAAAGGAGTTCCAAATTCATTCTCTAAATTCTTCATATGAAAAGATACAGTGGGTTGTTTAAGGCCCAATTCAGCAGCTACATCGGTTACTTTCTTATATTTTTCAAGTAGAATAACGATCTTTAACTTCATAATATTCATGACTTTCCTCCGCACAATGCTAAGTTGGATAACAAATTATATCTCCATTATAGATTAAATCTATACATATATATAGTTTCTATTGGTATTTTTATCGTTGGCTTTACAAAGTTAAGAAGTTTCTCTAACGAACGAGCTCTAGAATAAGAAGAGTCAGAGGGGCCAAGAAGCTCCGGACAACAACAATAACATATGCGTACAATGCACTTTTACAGTAAACAAGCATATGGGGGCCAAAGCTCCACAACACCATGTTAAAGCTTTCGAAGCCAGTTCCATATGAACTGTATGCGGAAGCCGTGCTAACAAAACATTTAGGAGGAGACAAAACAATGCAATTCAAAAAATCTTGGGTTATGACTTTGGCTTTAACAAGCGTACTGGCACTTTCGGCCTGCGGTAATGGTGGGGCAAACAACACGGGAGGAAACGCTGCAGCTACAAATGAAGGTAGCGGCGCTAAAATAAGTGGTTCTATTCTAGCATCAGGTTCAACAGCACTACAACCATTGGTTGAGCTGGTAGCAGAGAATTTCATGGATAAAAATGCTGGCGTGGACATTCAAGTTCAAGGCGGCGGCAGTGGTACTGGTCTTACTCAAGTAGCTGAGAAACAAGTAGATATCGGTAACTCTGACGTATTCGCAGAAGAAAAACTAAAGGATGCAGATGCAGAAAAAGCAGCAGCTCTTGTAGATCATCAAGTAGCAGTAGTAGCGATCGCAGCAGTAACTCATCCGGATGCTGGTGTAGACAGCTTGACTAAGCAACAGCTTATCGATATTTTCACAGGTAAGGTTACAAACTGGAAAGAAGTTGGCGGAGCGGATCAAAAAATCCAAATCATCAACCGTCCAGGCAGCTCCGGTACTCGCGCAACCTTTGAAAGCTTTGCACTTGGAACTAAAACGGAAGATATCCCAGGATCGATTCAAGAAGATTCCTCCGGTACTGTTAAGAAAATGATCGGAGAAACTCCAGGGGCTATCGGTTATCTGGCTCTTTCATACCTTGATGATTCAATCAAAACACTTAGCCTTGATGGTGTAGAAGCATCTGTAGACAATGTTGTTTCTGGTAAATATCCAGTATGGGCTTACGAGCACATGTACACAAACGGCGAACCAAATGAAACTGTAAAAGCATTCCTTGACTTTTTCTTGACAGACGAAGTACAAACAGGTGAAGTTGTTGAGCTTGGATACATTCCAGCAGTAAAAATGCAAGTTACTCGTGACGTTGCAGGAAATGTTACAGCTAAGTAATTCACTTCTAAGTAATTTGTAAGGATTAGAATCTCAAGTGATTAGAGGCGGATACATCTGCCTCTCTTTTCACTTTAGAAAGAGGGAGCAATTGAGGGTGAAAATAAAGAACTCACGCATCGAGAAACATCATATTGAAGATTTTGTGGGACGTACATATATGTCCTTCTGTGTACTGCTATTGATAACAATCATTGTATCGATGGTATATTTTGTGGCGTCTAAAGGGATTTCAACTTTCACAAGTGGCGATGTTAGCGTTACAGATTTTCTGTTCGGAACAAAGTGGTCACCTGAAGCAGATACGCCATCCTTTGGTGCATTTCCGTTTATCACGGGATCCTTCTTAGTTACTCTACTTGCAGCATTGATTGCTAGTCCACTTAGCCTTTGCGCTGCGCTGTTTATGACGGAGATTGTCCCAGGATGGGGCAAAAAATTGCTTCAGCCCGTAATCGAGCTGTTGGCAGGTATCCCTTCAGTTGTTTATGGTTTCATCGGATTAAGTGTTATTGTACCGTTTCTACGCAACAACCTGCCTGGTCAAGGCATCGGGGTAGCTGCAGGCGCGCTTGTGCTCTCGGTCATGATTCTTCCGACGATTACAAGCGTGGCTGCAGACGCGCTGGCTTCATTGCCGCAAAATTTAAAGGAATCCTCCTATGCGCTTGGTGCCACCCGGTGGCAGACGATCTCTCGAGTGATTATTCCGACAACGTTTCCTGCTATTATGACTGGTATTGTCCTGGGGATGGCACGTGCATTCGGTGAAGCCCTTGCTGTACAGATGGTTATCGGGAATGCGCCATTCGTACCAAAATCACTCTTTGAATCAGCTTCTACCTTGACGAGTGTAATCACGCTTGGAATGGGGAACACAACCATGGGTTCTGCGCACAATAATGCTCTGTGGAGTATGGCACTGGTTCTTATGCTGATGACCTTTGTATTTGTCTTCTTTGTGAGACTGCTTGAAAGGAGAAATAAAATTTGAAGCCGAGAACCGTAAATAAAATTGCCACAAGCCTTATTGTGTTTTTCGCATTGCTCATCGTAGCTATTCTGGTTGGTCTATTAGGATATATCCTCTTTCGAGGCCTTAGTCACATTAGTTGGGATTTTCTATTCTCTGCACCACAAAAAATTCGAGCAGGTGGAGGAATTGGTCCTCAGTTATTCAACTCCTTATTCCTTTTGGTACTCACGCTAATAATTACAGTACCGCTTGGACTGGGTGCCGGTATTTATATGGCTGAATATGCTCGTCCAGGAAAAATCACCGGCTTTATTCGCTTAATTGTTGAAGTATTATCTTCGTTCCCTTCAATCGTAGTCGGCTTGTTTGGTCTATTGCTGATTGTTAACTATTTTAATCTTGGCTTTTCCTTAATCTCGGGAGCACTGGCATTGACGGTCTTTAATCTACCGCTGATGGTTCGGATTACTGAGCAAGCTTTCCGTAGTGTTCCGAAGCAACAAAAAGAGGCAGGTTTTGCACTAGGATTGTCCAAGTGGAAAATCGTAACCTCTGTGTTGTTTCCAGTAGCATTACCAACGATTATTACCGGTACTATTTTGTCCGCTGGCCGTGTCTTTGGGGAAGCAGCCGCGTTGATGTTCACTGCAGGAATGAGTAGCCCAAGATTAGATTTCACTAACTGGAATCCACTTAGTCCGAACTCACCACTGAATCCTTTCCGTCCAGCTGAAACACTGGCTGTTCATATCTGGAAGGTAAATAGTGAAGGCCTTGCTCCTGATGCCGCGCAAATTGCTGCGGGAGCTTCAGCAGTACTTGTAATTATGGTGTTGATCTTCAACTTGGCAGCACGTTATTTCGGAAGATTTATTTATCGTAAGCTTACAGCTTCAAAAAGAATGAACTAATTCCTAAAAATAAAGTAGAGATGTAGGAGGAGTAATCGATGGGAACGTCGGCAACAGCAGTGCGAGAATCTTTTCAAACCGAGGACCTGAGTATTTTTTATGGAACATATGAGGCAGTAAAGGGGATTAGTCTTCCTTTTGCTGAAAATACGGTTACTGCACTGATCGGCCCATCCGGCTGCGGTAAATCAACCTTTCTTCGTTCACTGAATCGGATGAATGACGAAATCTCCGGATCAACCACCAAAGGAAGCATCTGGATTGATGGAGTGGATATTAATGCTCCGGGCACAGACGTTATCAAACTGCGTCAGAAGATTGGTATGGTGTGGCAGAAGCCGAATCCGTTCTACAAATCCATTTATGATAACATCGCTTTTGGTCCTAAGTATCATGGAATTAAAGGGAAAAAAGCACTCGATGAGATCGTAGAGAGCAGCCTTCGCAAAGCAGCCTTGTGGGACGAAGTGAAGGACCGGTTAAAAGATTCAGCATTGGCTCTATCCGGTGGACAACAGCAGCGCTTATGTATTGCAAGGGCGTTGTCGGTTAACCCACAAATTCTGCTCTTGGACGAACCCGCATCCGCACTAGATCCGGTTTCCACTGGTAAAGTAGAGGAGCTCATCAAGGAGTTAAAAGAAGAGCTTCGCATCGTAATCGTAACGCACAACATGCAGCAGGCTGCACGGATCTCTGATTATACGGCCTATTTTTATCTTGGATCCCTTATAGAATATGATAAAACGGATAAGGTCTTTACTAATCCTGAGAATCAAATGACACAAGAATACATCATGGGCCGTTTCGGCTGAGGCCTTTTAACATCGTTCTTTAGGGAACGGTGTTTTTTTTCTATTATTTGCAAAAGGCAGATCGATACTGTATCATTAATGATAATGATAATGATTATCATTATTACTATAGGGAGTGGATCTTATGACACAAACTCAATCGACTCAAAAGAATAGCGTAGCAGAACTAATTAAAGAACGGCGCTCTATTAAACTTTTTCAAAAAGATCCACTGCCACAAGGACTATTAGAGGAACTGTTAAATGTAGCGGTATGGGCGCCTAATCATGGGGTTCGTGAGCCGTGGAGATTCATTGCTTTTCAAGGTGAAGGTACAAAGTTCTTGGCTGAAGCAGCATTTGCCTTCGTGAAACGTGCCATAGCTGATCCTGAAGTGGCTGCCAAGCGCAAAGAATATATCTCAAATATTCCCTTAACGTTAATTGTGGTGATGCCTGAAGATCCTCGGCAGAGAGAGTGGGATGAGGATTTTGCAGCAGCGTCAGCACTTGTGCAGAACTTCCAGCTAGCTGCTTGGGAGCAAGGCGTGGGAACGATTTGGAAGACCGATCCTTATATCAATAATCCTGAATTCCGTAACAAAATTGGTGTGAAGCCAGGAGAGAAGATTATAGCTATGATCCATGCTGGATACCCCGAGACTGTGCCAGACAGCCGTCCACGCACGGATGCTTCTGAACTACTGAAGATCGTTGATAGCTATCCAGAGAACGATGTAGTGGAATAGAGAAGACTATAAGGGATTTGAATAGTAATCGTTTAAAGCATCCATTGGGGTGCTTTTTTTCTTGCTTAGAATCTCTAGGGAAGAGGCAGGGAAAAGATAAGGAAAGTCGAGTAAAGATGAATCGAGGATGAGTAAAGTTGAGTTGAAGAAGTTTCGAAAATGTTTATAGCAATATATACTGTGCATAATGATTAGTATAGATTACAATTTAGTGTAATGAAACAATCTGTATAAGGAGGGAAAAGCGTGGGGGAGAACAAGAACATCAAGATGAAACTGGCTCGTGTAGAAAAAGATCTTTCCCAAGAACAGTTAGCGGAATTAGTAGGGGTTACAAGGCAGACGATTGGCCTAATTGAAGCTGGAAACTATAACCCGACACTTAAGTTATGCTTAGCGATCTGCAAGGCATTGGATAGATCATTAAACGATATTTTTTGGGAGGATTAAGGTGAGAGGGACAAGGATTAAGGATGAGCGGATTATCTCAGAAGGTCAGAAGATTAGTACATACGGGTTTATGATAGTGGGTAGAGGAATGGATAAATCGCTATTGCAAAACTAATACCATTAGTTTATATTTAAGCTAATACCATTAGTTTTGTGGAGGGATAATGATGAGAGTAACTCGTGAAGGTCATTTATTACAGCTGACTTGGATGCCAAAAGTGTTTCCTGTGAATTGTTACATCATAGAGGAAGAAAATGAATTAACTTTGATCGATGCGGCCATGCCGTTTAGTGTAAAGGGAATTATGGATACTTCAGCAAAGTTAAATAAGAAGATTACTCGTATTGTATTAACGCATGCTCATGGTGATCATGTTGGTGCACTGGATGAACTAAAAAAGCAGCTTCCAGAGGCTCAGGTGTACATTTCAGAAAGGGATTCCTCTTTATTAAGCGGAGATCGTTCCCTTCGTGAGGGAGAACCTCAGACCCCTATTAAGGGAAGTGTACCCGATAAGGTAACAACAAGACCAGATGTATTACTCTATGATGGCGATGTCATTGGTTCGTTGACAGCCATTCTAACTCCCGGTCATACCCCTGGCTCTATGTCTTTTATTGATTCACGAAGCAAAGCTGTTATTGTTGGCGATGCTTTTCAAACCTTCCGGGGAACCGCAGTTTCAGGAACCGTAATTCCTTGGTTTCCGTTTCCGGCTATGGCCACCTGGAATAAAGATCAAGCCTTAAAAAGTGCCATTAAGCTTCTAGAGGCTTCTCCGACTATACTGGCCACTGGACATGGAGACTTGCTTAGAAATCCAGTTCAAACCATGGAGAATGCCATACACAAAGCACAAATGAATCAAGGAAGTAGGAATTAAATGTCACCTAGAGCGGGATTAGATCGTCGTATGCTAGTTATTGCAGCAGCAGAAATTGCCGATCATGAAGGAATCGAGACCGTAACTTTAGCTGCATTGGCTAATAAACTAGGTGTTCGATCTCCGTCGCTATACAATCACATTAACGGGCTACAGGATTTGCGTACACAACTAGCAATTTATGGACTAGGTGAGCTTTCTACGGCCATGATTAGCGCAGCTAAAGGACTTAGTAGAGATGATGCTGTACAGGCGATGGGGCGAGCGTACGTGGACTTTGCTAGAAGTCGCCCTGGTTTATATGAGACCACGCTGCGAGCGCCTGAACAGGCCAATACGGAGCTAGAAGCAGCAAGTGAACATATACTGAAGCTTATCATTCAAGTGATGAAGGATTATCAGTTAGGTGAGGAGGGTGAAATTCATGCAGTCCGCGGGTTACGAAGCATTTTGCATGGCTTCGCCTCTTTGGAACAAAAAGGCGGTTTCGGAATGGCGCTTGATACTAATGTAAGTTTATCTCGCCTCATCGGTACATTCATTGCTGGGATTGGAAATATGAAATCAAAATAATGGAGTACATAAGGAGATGATGTAGTGATGCATGAGGGATATGAAGAAGGTAGTGTCACCACTTTTGAGGAAGCTGTAGGCATTGTTGCCAAGGTTGGGATTTTACCGCTTGCAAACCTGATTCCTGATCACCCATCTTTAAACGGATTAACGAAAGCAGAAAATTGGCATACAGGAACAGAGCTAGATCCTTGGTCATGGCGTGTAAGGTTTCCCGGGGAAGGACTGGCTGGATACGGCAAGTTTATTAAGAAAAAAGCGATCTTGGTCTCTAGCGGGTGGTTTCCAGCATTTGTGGCAGCTGTTGGAAGTACAAAATCTATAGAAGAACGTTATAATGACGGATTGGCCAGCAGAGAAGCAGTAACTTTACTGCAAATTATCCGTGAACGTCAAGGGATTGATACACGCATCCTTCGTGCTGAAGCTGATATGAAGGTTAAGGAAAAGAAGACGGCATTCGATAATGCAGTTACGGAGCTTCAGGCATCGCTGGACATCGTTATTTCAGGTGTAAAAGAACGCCAAAATGCAGAAGGTGAGAAAAATGGCTGGAGCAGTACCTCGTTTGAGACTGTAAGCCACTGGACGGAAGATAACGGTCTTTCCTCATTTGAAGGCGATAGAGAAGAGGCCATAGCTTGGCTACATTCCAAAATGAATGGCATATGGTCGCCTACAGCAATAGCCTGGACGAACAAAGCACTCTCATGGAAATAAAAACGGCTAATCACTACTCCCATGAGAGTGATTAGCCGTAAGCGTTTTCTAATAAAATCATATCCATCACATTATTGTTCCAACATAGGTGCCAAGTAAGCAATCAGGAAATACAAGAATCCGAAAAACAGCATAACATAGGCGGTATATTTGATTGCATTAGATGCAACAATTCTTGAATCCACCGGTGCTTGAATTTCGAGCTGTTCTTCTTCAACGCTGTCAATTTCATTGGATATTGGGTCTCTCAACATGATAATCCCCTCCTTGGAAATTAGATCCTTAACTGTATTGTGACATATTTGTGAACGGAAATCAACAATAGTGTGAACAAATATTGAACTTTTATTCAAATTTGGACTATTTATTTACTGGATATTCTAGTTTGCAATAAAAAACAACCTGCTTTTGTCCCCGGAAGAGGAACCAAGCAGGTTGTTTGGCATTTTATTTATTCAATAATTTAAGCGAACAATTTAAGCCCAATCTCCATCACGGAAGATAGGTACGGTTGTTCCATCATCCTTAATACCATCAATGCTCATTTCAGGTGAGCCCATCATAAAATCAACATGTGTATGGCTTTGGTTCATTCCTTTTTCCTGCAATTGTTCTTTCGTCATTGTCGTACCTTCTTGAAGGGTAAAGGCATAAGCTGCACCTAATGCCAAATGGCAGGAGGCATTCTCATCATATAATGTGGTGTAATATAGAATTCCGCTCTCGGAGATCGGAGAGTGGAAAGGCACCAAAGCGACTTCTCCAAGATAAGCAGAGCCTTCATCTAACGCAATAAGGGAAGCAAGCGTTTCTGAACCTTTTTCAGCGGTGAAATCCGTTACTTTGCCGTTTTCAAAGGTGAGGGTGAAATTGTCAATAAGATTACCCCCATAGCTAAGCGGCTTAGTGCTGCTTACCTTACCATTCACACCAGACTTCAGTGGGGCAGTAAATACTTCTTCAGTAGGGATGTTGGCTAGGAAAGGGACTCCTTTGCCATTGACAGCTCCTGCTTGACACCAGATATGTCCTTCTGGCAGCTCAATCGTCAAATCGGTTCCATGTCCTGTATAGTGCAGCTTGCGGAACTTATTATCATTCAAAGCAGTACAACGTGCTTTCAGACCATCTAAATGTTGACTCCATGCTTGAATAGGGTCAGCTTGATCCGCACGTGTGGCTTTAAAGATAGCATCCCATAGCAAATCAATTTGCTGATCAGGTGATGCTTCAGGGAATACCTTTGCCGCCCACGATGCTGATGGGAATGCTACAATACTCCAGCTTACGTGATTCCCCATTAACAACTCACGATATGGAGCTAACGTCTGTCCAGAGATCCGCTGATTATCCGCAATTCTTTTGGACTCAACACCGCTCAATAGATCTGGATTCGTTGAAGTTATCGATAGAAATGCTGCACCTTTTTTAGCCAGGTCTTCCAATTCATCTGCTTGCCATTGTGGCGGTTCCAAAAAGGAATCGGATGGAGCGAGGTCATAACGAGTACGTGTAACAACCTCATCACTATAATTAACCTTGACGAGCTTCGCACCCGCTTCATAAGCTTTACGTACTACAAGACGCACCAGTTCTGCGGAAACGATATCGGCATTTACAACAAGGGTCTGCCCAGGTTGGATATTAACCCCAATCTTTACTGCCAGCAATGCATAATTCTCCAGTTTTTGCTTGAAATCCAACATAGTTCCTACTCCTTTCAATATCTCTAGTCTTTATTTCAAATATGCAGTTATTAGAACGCCCAGTTTCCATTAATAAATACAGGTTCTTCTGTTCCATCAGCAGTAATTCCGTAAATATTCATCTCCGCAGAACCGATCATGAAATCCACATGGGTGACGCTATTATTTAATCCATGCGCAATAAGTTCATCCGGAGCCATATCTTTACCGCCTTCTAAACAGAAAGCATAAGCCATACCTATAGCTAGGTGATTGGATGCATTCTCATCAAACAAGGTATTGTAATAAAGAATATTGGACTCTGAGATAGGGGACTTATGTGGAACTAATGCAACTTCACCTAGGTATTTTGCTCCTTCATCCATACTAATGAGGTGCTCTAGTGCTTCTTGTCCTTGTTCTGCACTAACACTAATAATTCGTCCGTTCTCAAAAGTAATAGAGAATCCATCGATAATGTTGCCGCCATGGCTAAGCGGTTTGGTGCTTCGTACGGTACCATTTACACCAGTCTTTAGAGGGGCGGTAAATACTTCTTCGGTAGGCATATTGGCTACAAAAGAATGACCTTTTGCATTAATGCTGTCTCCTTGTGCCCAAATATGACCTACTGGAAGCTCGATGCTTAAGTCCGTACCAGGTGCTATGTAATGCAGTTTCTTATATTTTTTTGCGTTGAGTACATTTGCTTTTTGATCTAAGGTGTCGAGATGTTCTTGCCATGCAGCTACCGGATCTTCACGATCAAGACGTACGGTGTGGAAAATAGCTTCCCAAAGCTTACTTACACGTTCTTCAGCTGGAACATCCGGGAATACTTTATCCGCCCAAGCCTGACAAGGTACAGCAACAATACTCCAGCTAACTTTGTCGGACATTTGCATTTCACGATATTTGGTGAGTGCGGCTCCCCGTACTTTTTGATAATTTGAAATGCGTACAGGATCAATACCTTTAAGTGCATCAGGATCTTCCGCAATCACGTTAAGAATAGCCGCACCCTTCTCGGCGAGTTCGGTCATTTCACCTGCGTACCAAGTAGGAGGCTCAGTGAACACTTCTGGAGCAGCATGTTCAAACTGCTGGCGTGTAATGCTCGCATCACTCCAGTTCACCTTCACTAAGCTTGCTCCAATCGCATATGCCTTGGCGGTAATCATACGAACGAAATCAGCTGCAAGAATTGGTGCATTCACCACCAGAATTTGCCCTGGTTGAACGTTAACCCCAATTTGCACAGCTAAATCTGCATATTTACTAAGCTTTGCCTCGAAATCAGTCATCGATATTTCCTCCAATTACTAATAGTTTGGTACTTTACAAGTATTGTACTAAATTATTAACCGCCGGATGAAAAAAGTCAATTACATGGAATTTACAGTGTAAATTGAGGAATTACATTCATTTCAATGCTATACTGAAAGGGGAAATGATTTGATGAATGGAAGGAAGATTAGCGGATGAATTTAGAGATCGTAAGTGCTGAAATGAGCCGTAAAGAGGATAAAAGCTATGTAGGGAGGACGATATTTACTCTCGAAAACCATAAGGCTCCATATGAGATTACTTTTTTCAGTACAAGAGGAACGGAATGGGATTACAGCCTAAGCTTTGCTGGTGAGCCTGGAAGTGAAGATCAGTTCTTAGAAACTGACGCGCTACTTGAAAATGATGACGATGTATACAATCAATTGCTGGATGCCGCACTAGATAAACAAGAGATCGTTGAAGAGTAAAACATACATGTGTTGATTGATTACCAGCGGCAATATTCATTGCCGCTGGATACATCTCGCCTTATCCAATTGTAATCTTACCTTCAGGATATCTGTAAAGTTCCTTACTACCCTTAGGCTTGAGTGCATAAGCTAGAGTAAGCGGACCTGTCCGACCCAGAAACATTAGAATAATAACGAGCACTTTACCCGCCGTAGTCAATTCTGGAGTAAGTCCCGTGGAGAGACCAGAAGTCCCGAATGCAGATACGGATTCAAAGAGTACAGCAAGAAAGTCAGCCTTTTCTGTCACGGATAACAACATCGTAGCAATGACCACTAACATTAGAGACATTAATGTCATCGTCACGGCTCTATAGACATTTTCTTTGGCGATCCGATGACGAAACATTACAATATCCTCTTTACCCCTTAGTCTTGCAGAAACCGCAGCCACTAGAACAGCGAACGTAGTAATCTTAATTCCCCCACCAGTAGATCCAGGCGCAGCCCCTATGAACATTAGCAGAATCATTAGAAATTGCGTAGATTCCCGCATAAGTGGAATTTCAATCGTAGTGACGCCACCTGAACGTGGTGTTATCGCTTGTAAAAATGTAGCCATCATCTTTCCACCTGCACTCAAAGGCTTCAGCGTAGAATTAAATTCTAGTAAGAAAAATAGAGCAGCCCCAATGACAATTAATATCCCAGAGGTCGAAAGAACAACTTTAGAATGTAGAGTAAGCTTTTTGCGTTTTGGAAAGTCAAAAACATCAGATAGGACAATAAAACCGACCCCTCCTAGAAAGATGAGGAACATTGAGGTGAAATTCACTATAGGATCATTTACAAAACGAGTAAGTCCACTAAAGGGTCCATGAATGTCACCGAATAAATCAAAGCCTGCATTATTAAAAATAGATATACTGTGAAAAATTCCATAATATACAGCTTTTCCGAAAGGCATATCCATCATAAACCTACCGGCAAACAAGATGGCACCTGTGAGCTGAATAACAAGGGAATAGATCAGGACTCTGCGGATTAACTGGACAATACCTTGCATGGAATTCTGGTTCATAGATTCTTGCATAAGAATTCGCTCTTTAAAGGATATTCGTTTATTAAGGACCAAAGTAATCAAGGTGGCCATCGTAATAAAACCCAATCCCCCAAACTGAAATAATACGAGTAGAACGACTTGTCCAAAAGTTGTTAACTGTGTGCCCGTATCAATGACTGCCAAACCTGTAACACAGGTTGCCGATGTAGCCATGAATAATGCATCAATAAAAGAAATATGCCCTTCTACGGAGGCTACCGGCAAACTAAGTAAAAAGGTTCCGGCAGTGATAAGTATTACAAATCCTAGTGATAAGACTTTAGGTGGTGTTAATTTCAATCCACCGAAGTTCAGATTAGCCACTTCAATTCTCCTGTCATACGTGAAATTAGATTAGTGCTCACAAAATTATAACATAACTTGCCAGACCTTCCCTAAGTGGAGGGAGGTAATTGACATATTTTATCGAATTATTCTAGAATAACACCCTATTCTGCAACTTTAAAGAGGAGGCTTTCTTAATGGTGATAAGTCCGATTCTGAATCAGATTGGTGCAGTTTTTATTCCGGTAAAGGATATTGAGAAATCAAAAGAATGGTATTGCCAATTGCTTGGTTTGCCTTTGGATGGTGAAGTATTATTCGGGCATTTATACGTCATCCCCATGCAGGGACCAGAAATCGTATTAGACAGCAAAATTTACACCTCTGAGTCTGTTCTTAATATCCCCTCTTTTCATCTAAATACCGAAGATATTGATGCTGCTTACGATTATGTGAAAGCAAATGGCGGAGAGATTCTTACGGATATCGAGCATGATCATTGGTTTAATTTTAAAGATCCGAATGGTAATGTTATCATGGTCTGTCGTTGTTAAGAATGATTAAGAAAGGAATAAACTAATGATAAGAGAGGCTGTTCCTGAAGACGCATTGTATATTGAAAATTTATATCGAATGTTGTTGCCTGAGCAAACAGCTATACAAGTGTCACCGGAACGACTGAAGCGGATAGCTGACAATACGGATAGTTTTCTTTATGTGTACGAAGAAGAAGGGACTATTGTTGGGACGCTCCATCTCCATCTGTGTATGGATGCTTTATGTGACGATCGACCCTTTGCTGTCATTGAAAGAGTCATCATATCACAAGAGGTGAGAGGGAAAGGTTACGGAGCGAAATTAATGAGATATGCTGAGCACGCAGCCACCTCTAGGGGTGCCCTTAAGATCATGTTATCGAGTGCAGTCAGTAGAGAGGATGCACATCAATT
This sequence comes from Paenibacillus sp. VTT E-133280, assembly GCF_002264385.1. NCBI lineage: Bacteria > Bacillati > Bacillota > Bacilli > Caryophanales > Paenibacillaceae > Paenibacillus > Paenibacillus sp. VTT E-133280. The sequence goes on along the minus strand of NZ_NFUX01000006.1, from coordinate 52,078 downwards.
TTACGAACATCTTGGATACAATAGCAGCTCCAGTAAGCTGTTCAAAAAGTACTTATAGCTATTTACGATGGGAAGTGGGAATATGAGGGTTACATTGAGGGAGCTGGTGCCGGAGGATGCAGGTGAATTGCTTCGCCTTCAGCATCAGTTAGACCAGGAATCCAAATTCATGTTACTGGAACCGGATGAACGGCAATCCAGTCTAAATCAGGTCAAAGAGATGATCGAAAGCTTCGCTTCAGCCGATACTTCAATCCTTATTGGTGCAGAGGCTGATAACCAATTGATAGGTTTTATGTCGGTTAGAGGTGGAAGTGTTAGACGCAATCACCATAATGCGTACATAGTCATTGGCATCCTAAGACAATATCAAGGTAAGGGGATCGGTGCAGGTCTGTTCCGAGAGATGGATGTTTGGGCTAGGAATACTGAAATTGTTCGACTGGAGCTAACCGTCATGACACATAATGAACCGGCTGTGGCGCTATATATCAAAAATGGGTTTGAGATCGAAGGGACGAAAAGAAAATCACTTGTGATCGATGGCCAATGGGTAGATGAATATTACATGAGTAAGATTTTGAAAAAAGAAAAAAGGACAGAGGATCAGATTTTAATCTGATAACTCTATCCTTTTTTTATGATTAAAAGCTTATGAATTCTCAAGCTCTGACGATTCAGTATCACCAGTAGACTCAATGATGACCTCAACCTTGCGTACACGGTATCTGTTCATTTCACGAATGATTAAGGTTACGTTATCATGTACAATGCTTTTGCCAACGGCCGGATCCGGGATATGACTGTATAACCAGCCTCCAATCGTTGTCACTTCCTCATGTTCGAAATCAAGACCGGTAAGCTCCTTGACCTCAATTAAAGATACCTTACCATCGAACAGATAATTTGTATCGCTTAGTTTCTCAATTTCTCTGCGCTCATCACCGTCAAATTCATCTCGAATTTCACCAACGATTTCTTCCAAAATATCTTCTATCGTGATGAGGCCAGATGTTCCACCATACTCATCAAGCAGCAGGGCGATATGCACCCGCTCCAATTGCATACGGGTTAAAAGATTCTTAACAGGTGTTACTTCAGATACAGTTAGGACAGGCTGAATCAAGCCTTTGAAATCAAAATCTGGGTTATTGTCATATTGCAAATAAAGCTGTTTGGTATTAATCATTCCGATGATATTATCCTTGCTGCCTTCTGCAACCGGGAAGCGAGTATATTGCTCCTTACGAATAATCTCGAAATTTTCTTTCAATGAATGATTGGTGAAAAGACATACCATATCGGTTCTTGGAACCATGATTTCTTTGGCCAACATCTCATCAAAAGTAAAGATACGGTTTACATAGCCATATTCAGCTTTATTGATTTTTCCACTTTCATAGCTTTCGGATAAGATCAAACGAATCTCATCTTCACTATGTGCGTCTCCATGCTCACTGGCAGGCTTCATCCCAAAAAGGCGAACAAGCAGATTTGCGGAACCATTCATAAACCAAATGAGTGGGTACAAAATTCTGTAGAACCAAATAATCAGCGGTGATGTAATTTGACCGATTTTTTCCGGAATGTTTATAGCTACTGTCTTCGGAGCAAGTTCCCCGACAACGACGTGTAGGAATGTTGCAATGACGAATGCGAATAAAAACGCAAGAGGGTGACTCACACTTGAACTAATGTTAGCCCAGTCGAATACCGGAAGGAGCAGCTGCTCAAACGCCGGCTCTGCTAACGCACCAATACCCAGCGCAGTGATTGTAATCCCGAGCTGACAAGCAGATAAGTACCCGTCAAGATTAGCAGACACTCGTTGTACAGCTAGCGCGTTCTTCTTTCCCTCGATCACCATTTGACTGATCTGGCTACCTCTAAGTCTCACCAATGCAAATTCCGTTGCTACAAAAAAAGCGGTTAAAATAATCAAAATAGCCACCAACGTCAAACTAAGTCCTATACCCATATAATCTTTACCATCCCTTTCGTTCCTAAAATAGGTTATACTCATATTATGAGTTCTTATGAACTATTCTACGAACTTTTCAGAAAAATATCAAATGGTGGAGGGAAACAGATATGGAATCATTTGCATTGACTCGTGTGGAGATGTCCAGTCTTCTGCTCTCATTGACCGGATTATCAGACCGGAAACCGCTGAATATCCTCCAAGAGGCATGGACCAAATTTCATCTTGATGAAATTCAAAAGGGGACTTCGTTACCCGCTTTTTTATCTACAGATGTTCCACCCATTTTACAAAAGATCATTAAGGGCGATAATGTTAAAGGCTTTTCACTTGGTGAAATTGCTTCATTAGGCCATCTTATAGAGTATTCCACGTTGACTGTGACTACTATGCAAAACTGGGTGAAGCGCGACTTTAAGGAGTACCTCGGTTCTCCAAGAGAGGGAAAAAAGTATTCAGTCAATCAGGCAGCACTTCTGTTTATGATTGATGATCTCAAATCGGCCCTGAATTTCGAAAGTATTCGTCAGCTATTCCAACTGATGTTCTTAAAGCCAGATCGCGACGATGATGATCTCATAGAACCGGCAAAACTGTATTTCGCATACGCTGGACTTTTTGAAGAGATCAAGAGCAATCCCACGATACAGACGCAATGTAAAGTAGATCAACTTTTACATAAGGAGTTCTCCTGGAAAGAAGAATCCCTGCTTAGAAGTTCTACAGATCGTGTGATCAATCGGCTGACGCATCTTACAAGATCTCAGAGAGAATCTGTGCGCAACATACTGCTGATCGCCACGATAGCTGTTCAGACCTGTTATTTTCAATCACTTGCCAGACAATACTTTAATGCGGCTTTATTTCTTGATTTTTGAACGCTTCAATTTTAAAATGTATAAGTGAAACAATCAAAAGTAAGTTTCATAAGATATATGTTGGATATAAGGGGGCTTAGAAGTGAATCAAATGACACTGCTGCGGAATCCGAAGCAGAGGAAATTACTCTTCAGTGCAGGCTTAAGCTGGATGTTCGACGCGATGGACGTCGGGATGATTTCTTTTGTTGTAGCGGCTTTAGCCAAGGATTGGAATCTGGGACCGGAGCAGATAGGCATATTAACAAGTATTAACTCCGTGGGCATGGCCGTGGGCGCTGCGGCGGCAGGGATATTAGCAGATCGATTCGGACGTAAACCGATCCTTCTATGGACACTCCTGATTTTCTCGGCTGCGAGTGGGTTATCGGCTTTTGCAACAGGCTTCGGGATACTCTGCGTGCTTAGATTTATCGCTGGATTTGGACTAGGTGGGGAGCTGCCTGTTGCCTCAACTTTAGTGTCTGAGAGTATGCCTGCCCGTGAGAGAGGCCGCGCGGTTGTGCTGCTGGAGAGCTTTTGGGCGGTTGGGTGGATTGCTTCTGCGTTAATTGCATTCTTCGTCATTCCTGATTATGGCTGGCGTGTAGCATTCGGCATTGGTGCTGTTCCCGCTCTATATGCTTTATATTTAAGACGCGCTATAGATGATTCACCGAAGTTTGCAGAGATTAAGAAGGCACCTGTCTCCTTGAAAAAACGTATCGCAACTGTATGGTCACCAGAGTATCGCCGTTCTACGATTATGCTGTGGATTTTATGGTTTACCGTAGTGTTTTCGTATTATGGCATGTTTTTATGGCTTCCTACAGTTATGGTACTTAAAGGGTTCAGTTTAGTTAAGAGCTTCGAGTATGTGCTAATCATGACACTCGCCCAGCTCCCAGGTTACTTTACTGCCGCTTACTTCATCGAGAAGTTCGGACGTAAGTTTGTCCTGGTCATCTATATGCTGTTCACTGCCGTTAGTGCGGCATGGTTCGGAAATGCGACGACTGAAGGCATGCTGATGGCTGCTGGTATTTGCTTGTCGTTCTTCAATCTTGGAGCATGGGGTGGCATGTACGCATATACACCAGAGCTATATCCAACATCTATTCGTTCAACAGGTGCTGGTTTAGCGACTTCTTTTGGCCGGATTGGTGGCATCATCGCTCCTTTACTAGTAGGTGTGCTGGTAGGTAAATCTATAGCAATTGGCTCGATCTTCATGTTATTTTTTGTAACGATTATTATCGGTGCGTTAGCGGTGCTCTTCCTAGGAAAAGAGACAAAGGGAACGGAGCTACTGTAAAGGATAATTCTTCATTACATACTTGATGTTAATCTATCAACAATGCTAAAATTTAATAAGAACAAAACGGTTCCTTCACAATTGTGAACAGGGCCGTTTTTTTTAAATTAGTCCTTCTTTTATAAGAACGGAGCGATCGAACATGAGTAAGGATGGAAAGCAGCCTCATTTCACGGAATTAGTCTGGGAAAGTACGGAGCAAAATGTTCCTATTCCCCCGCGAAATTCATCAGAACCAGTGCTGCCTAAGTTATCTACTGCAAATGTAGGGAAGTCTAAAGCGTCGTCAGAACCTTCTCTACAGCTTCAGCTTTGGGATCTGGAGACGGACACCCCAGAACCTGTGACAACAACAGAAAGCCAGTTTGTAACTAGAGCGAAGGAATTGGAGCATAGAACTGAGGATTCAGCACTCTTTGTTCCTTTTAAGAGCTACTGGCCCACGTATGGTCATATGACAGGCACGCAAAGTAGATGGTATTTTTATTGGCGCTATGAAGTTAGACAGGGTAGATATCCGAAAACGGATCTTTCATATATTTTTCTGCATGTGTATGAGCTTATTAATGGTGTAGGCTGGCAAGATCCTTATGATGGCTATAAACAGCTCAGTCAAATCTGGGAAGCTTATCGAGAAAAATATAAACGTCTGGATCAATATTTGGGTGGTTGGATCGCGGACTTCTCGTTTGTTCATCATTTGGATGTGCCACTATCGCTAATCGTTGCTCGTTCACGCGGCCTTGCTGGAGATCTGGCTGAGCTAGAGTTAGAGAGATGTCTTACTGTATCTCCTGAGCAGTTAACCTTTACGGTATTAACAGCGATGTCGGACTACGATATTAGTAAATCGAAGTTTTATATGGGGGAAGGTAAAGAAGCCCTCGAACGATATATTCCACAGATAGTGGCATTAATCAACGCTTATGTCAGTCGGAAACACGGCTCGAATTTGGTTGAAATGTTCCCACCAGGCCCATCAGTTATGCGGGAGCGTTATTTATTCCGTAGCGCCGTATATGATATTTCGCTATATGGTTATTCTGTACTTATACCGGTTGTTCGTATCAGTAAATCTCCACCGCTTCGCAGTTTGATTACAAGGCTGTTCCGTTTGACTGAGAATAAATTACGGGAACTGCTGGGTTATCGTGGTCGGCTCAAAGGGGTTAACGTGGATGCTGATATGGATGATCTTATCACTCGTTTTCTGAAGCGGGAATTTGAGAAAGAGAAACAGGAAGACAAGGGGCCGGCAGTAGTCATTGATCGTGAGAAGCTTGAAAGGCTGCAGAGTGATTCCGAGATTGTACGAACCATGCTTACGGTTGAGGAAATGATTGAGCCGGAAGAGCCTGAGGATAGCGGTTTTGAGATTACTAATGAGGAATCCATGCTTGAAGAAGTAGTAGAAAAAGAAGAATTTGAAGAGATTGAAGATGAAATCATTGTACCGCTTCTGTCTCTTGAGCCTGAATTAACTATAGAAGAAATTCAATCTGCTAACGTAGGATCGGAGTGGGAGAAGTTCTCTAAAGCTTTAAGTCCACTCCAACACGAAGCTCTTTTTGCGCTTATGAACGAGGATGGAACACAAGCCATACAGAAGCTAGCGGCTGCAAACGGCACGATGTCAGAGCTCTTGATTGATGAGATCAATGATATGGCAATGGACATTCTAGGTGATTTGATCATAGATGGTGTTGAAATTGCAGAAGAATATAAAATTTATCTGATTAATATTTAATGAGGTGAACTTTGGATGAATGTTTTAAAAATACCTAAACGCATGACGACAGCGCTAGTCAATTCACTGACAGCCGGTGTGGTTCCGCGTATCGGACTAGAGCATATAGCCGTTGGTCGCCGGCCAGAGATTGAAGCGATATTGAGAGATATGGATAACATTGCGGAGGGTGGAGCTGCTTTTAAGCTGATTACAGGCAAATTCGGTAGCGGCAAAAGCTTTCTTTTGCAGATGATACGTAATTATGCGATGGATCGGGATTTTGTAGTAGCTGATGCGGATCTATCCCCTGAACGAAGATTAGTGGGAACGAAAGGACAAGGTCTTGCTACATATCGAGAGCTGATGAGTCACTTGTCTACCCGGACGCGTCCAGATGGAGGCGCTCTGGAGATTATTTTGCAAAAATGGATCATTACGCTTCAGCAGTCTGTGATGCAAGAGAATGAATATGGCCCTGATCACCCCCAGCTTGGAGAAGAAGTTGAGAAACGAATCTATGCTGTAGCCTCCGAAATGCGCGGGTTGGTGCATGGATTTGATTTTGCCAAAGTACTGGCTTCTTATTGGAATGCCCATAAGCTCGCTGACGATGAACTGAAGCAGGATTCCCTTCGCTGGCTCAGAGGTGAATTCGCCACTCGAACGGAAGCACGAAAAGCACTTGGTGTTGGCGTGATTATTGATGATGATAATTGGTATGATTATATGAAGCTGTGGGCGGAATTCACTTCTGCTATTGGTTATAAGGGAATGCTGCTGTTCATAGACGAAGGCGTCAATCTCTACAAAATCACCAACAGCATCTCACGTCAGAGTAACTATGAAAAGCTGCTTACGATGTTCAATGATACGATGCAGGGCAAGGCAGAGAGCCTGGGAATTTTTATAGGGGGGACTCCGCAATTTGTGGAAGATAGTCGACGTGGATTATTTAGCTATGAAGCGCTGCGTTCTAGATTAGTAGCAGGAAGATACGGCGCAGCAGGTCTGAACAATTATACCGGGCCTGTTATTGCACTAGACATGCTCTCACATGAAGAAATTTTGATCCTTTTGCAAAAGCTTAGAGATATCCATGCCCTTCATTATGGTTACGAAGCACAGTTAACACAGGAACAATTGGTTCATTTTATGGAAGAAGCAGTGGGCAGATTAGGGGCAGACGAGCTCTTGACTCCACGTGAAGTGGTGCGTGATTTTATGGATCTGTTACACACCTTGCACCAGCATCCGGAAATCTCTTTCGAGAAGCTAGTGGGCGAACGAGCCTCTAAACCTGCTGAAACTGAACAAAACGAGTTAGATGGATTCCTCGCGGAGTTTGAATTATGAGTGATAATCCGTTTTACAGGCTGGCTCCCTTCATTAAAGAGTTTATCTATAAGAACCGATGGGAGACCTTACGCGAGGCCCAGGTAGATGCCTGTCGTGTGCTGTTTGATACGCCAAATCACTTACTGATTGCTTCGGGTACAGCTTCTGGTAAGACAGAGGCGGCTTTTTTTCCAGCGCTTACTGAGCTGTATGAACGTCCATCCGGTTCGGTCGGTATTCTGTATATCGCTCCGCTGAAAGCTTTGATTAACGATCAATTTACACGGCTGAACGATTTACTACGTGAAGGCAATATTCCGGTGTGGCACTGGCATGGGGATGTCCCGCAAGCAGATAAGACGAAACTGGTGCAGAATCCTTCCGGCGTGCTGCAGATTACTCCTGAATCGCTTGAGGGACTATTGATGAACCGTCCGAATGCTATTCCAGCTCTGTTCCATGATCTTCGTTTTATTGTTATAGACGAGGTTCATGCCTTCATGGGCGCTGATCGGGGGATTCAGGTCTTAAGTCAGTTGGCGAGAATCTCACGAATGGCGGGATGTCATCCGCGCAGAATCGGTCTATCGGCCACGCTTAGCGACTATGCTTCGGTGACGGAATGGCTGGCGGCTGGTACGCGGGAGAGCGTAGAGGTGTCCGCTCCACAGGGCGGGCGTAAGCTCCGATTAAGTGTGGAGCATTTCTCTTTTCCGGATGCACGGGATGAAGTGCAGGCGGAGCATTTAGAACGCGCGAAGCAGTCTTACTACGATTTCATTTACGATCATACGCATCTTAAGAAAGCGTTGATCTTCACGAATAGCCGCTCGGATGCAGAGACGGCGACCCTTGAGCTGCGGAGAACGGCCGCGAAGCGTGGGGAACGGGATGTTTTTCACGTTCACCATGGCAGTATCTCCGCGATGCTCCGCGAAGAGACGGAAGCCGCGCTGCGGCAAGGCTCCGGACCTGCCGTTGCGGCAGCGACATTGACGCTGGAGCTGGGCATTGATCTGGGAGAGCTGGAGCGGGTGCTCCAGGTCGGCGCTCCTTATAGCTGCGCAAGCTTTGTGCAGCGGCTCGGTCGCTCGGGCAGGCGCGGGGACGCCGCATCCGAGATGATCTTTGTCACGCCCGAGGAAGAGGATGAGGAAGCGCAGCTTCCGGCACGGATGCCTTGGACATTGCTTCGAGCGATTGCGGTGATAGAGCTCTATGTGCGCGAGAAGTGGGTTGAACCACTGGTGGTGCGCCAGTTGCCCGTTGGTCTGCTATACCATCAGACGATGAGCATATTGAAAAGTATGGGGGAGGCGGAGCCGGAGGAATTAAAAGAGGCTGTACTTAGCTTACCTTCCTTCAATAGCATTGATCCTGTGGACTACGATACTTTCATGACTTATATGCTGGGTATGGGACAAATCGAGAAGATGGATGAAGGCAGCCTGATTATCGGGATGGCAGGGGAGAAGATCGTGAACAACTTCCGCTTCTATGCAGTCTTCAAAGACGATGAAGAGCATGTTGTCTATAACGGGACGGAAGAGATCGGTTCGATCACAACGGTACCACCACCGGGTTACTGTTTTACTCTGGCAGGGAAGCTCTGGAAGGTAGAAGAGGTCGATAATCGCCATAAAGCTGTTTATGTAAAAACCTCACGCGGAAAAGTGGATACGTTGTGGCTTGGAGCGGGTGGGGATGTGCATACACGCATTATGATGAAGATTCGTGAAGTGTTAGGCGCAACATCCTTGTATCCGTATCTTGCTCCGAGTGCGGCTGCGCGGCTTGAACGAGCACGCCGTTTAGCGAAGGAAAGTGGAATGCTTGAACGTTCCGTTATGCCGGCAGGTGGAGATTCGATGTTTATCTTACCGTGGGCGGGTAGTCGGCAATTCCGCACACTAGAGCGCCTTCTCAAGAACAATTTAAAGAGCTCACAGGGACTTAGATCTATCGTACCGATGGAACCTTATTATATGGTGGTTGCAGGCAAAACAGATGCAGATACGCTGGAAGCAGAAATTATCGCTGAAAGCATGGCTGCAAGTGACCCTTTATCCTTGTTATCACCAGATGAGGCGCCTTATCTCGGGAAATACGACGAGTTCATCCCGCATGAGCTGCTGCGCAAAGCTTTTTCTTTGGATGGATTAGATGTTCCGGGGTTGCTTGAAGTGCTAAAACAATGGCGGCAACCACAATAACTATTTTAAACATTTTTAATCGAGACGCCCGCTTATGCGGGCGTCTCTTTATGTTCGGACGCACAGCAACATGTATGTCTTTACGCCAATCTAGAGTTTCCTCCTATTCCAAAAGCTGCATAAAAATAGGGCAGGCGGAGAATAGTATCTAGAAGATTCCTATTAAGAGGATGATTGCGATGTGGTCTAAAATAGTCTCTTATATTCCCGATTGGACAGTTTTTATACAGGCGGCGATAACGTTGCTCTTTCCCATAGCGGTTTATTATCTTTACAAGCATCTATATTTCTATGTTGGAAGCGGACGCTCCAAGAATTCAGGGGCTAAATCTCAGGATGCTGAACCGAAGAATTCGGACAATCATGCAGCAAATCAACAGGAAACTGAAGCCGATCACCCGCCTTCTAAGTCTACAGGGTTTACTCAAGACTATGATGACGATTTAGCAGCGATAAGAACGGCATTAGAAGGAAATAGTGATGTGTGTTTTCGTGAATTCACAGTCAAAGGTATTCAGGCACGTGCCGCTTTGGTCTATGTTGAGGGCATGCAGAATGAACTGCTAATCAACCAACAGGTGCTACAGAATCTGATGTTTGCCAATGAAATGCAGGCTTCCGAAGGAATATACACCTATATGAAACAGAATATGCTACCGCTGGCTCAGCTAAACGAAACTAGAGATTTGGATCATCTGCAGGAGTCAGTCCTGTTTGGATACACCGCACTGATTGTAGAAGGCATGCGTGAGATGCTGCTGGTTGGCTTTCCACATGGAGCAGTGCGCTCTATTACTGAGCCGACTTCAGAAGCTTTACTGCGGGGACCAAGGATTGGATTTACCGAAGTGCTCAGTGAGAATACCTCTATGCTTCGCCGCCAAGGGCTCAATAAGCATCTGGAAATGCAAAGGTTTGAAGTGGGTAGCGAAATCAAGAAGAACCTGGTTATCGCTTATATGAAAAACATTGTAAATCCAGATCTGCTACAGGAAGTGAAAGACCGGATCTCCAAAATTGATATGGATTTCATTCTGGAATCTGGTTATGTGGAACAGTTAATCGAAGATGATTATTTAAGCCCGTTTCAACAAACACAGAATACAGAAAGACCCGATCGTGTGATTGCCTCCTTATTAGAGGGGAGAATCGCTATCCTGCTGGATGGCACACCGTTTGCCCTCATTGTTCCAGTTACGTTCAGTATGCTATTGCAGTCACCTGAGGACTACTATGAGCGTTGGTTTCCAGGTACACTTTTGCGGGTGCTACGGTTTGGCGCAGCATTTCTGGCTCTGTTAGCCCCAGCTCTGTATATTTCCTTTATCTCCTTTCATCCGGGGCTGATTCCTACGCAGCTAGCGATTTCCATTATCGAAACACGCCAAGGTGTACCCTTCCCTTCATTAATTGAAGTATTGATTCTGGAGATTTCTATTGAAATCTTGCGTGAAGCTGGAATTCGTCTACCAAAGCCCATAGGACCGGCAATGGGGATTGTCGGAGGACTGATCATTGGAGATGCCGCGGTACAAGCCGGTATTGTAAGTCCCTTTCTGGTAATTGTCGTTGCCGTGACAGCGATCTCTTCGTTTTCCATACCGATGTACAGTGCTGGGATTACCTTGCGGATCTTACGATTCGTAGGTATGTTATTTGCGGCGGTCCTGGGTATGTACGGTACCATCCTTTTTTTTCTGCTAATTTGCAGTCATCTGACTCGACTTTCAAGCTTCGGGGTTCCTTACGTCACCCCAATCTCGCCTTTCCGGGTAAGTGATTGGAAGGATTTGTTCGTCCGTGCGCCGTTATCTATCATGAAGCGAAGACCGGAGATGCTGAAGACCCAGAAGAAAATTCGCAAGTCCTAGAGAATGTATCTAGCAGGAGCAGAGGGGGGAGCGCAGTGTTCAAACGTACGGATGACAAGATCACAACCTCACAAGCTGCCATTGTATTGACTAATTCCATGTTGGGTGCTGGCATTTTAACTATGCCAAAAAGTGTTGTCAAGGCTGTGCAGACTCCCGATGCTTGGCTTTCAGTAGCGCTGGGTGGTATCGTCGTGTTTTTGGTAATCTTGGTGATGGTGAAGCTTAGCCAACAATTTCCGGGAAAAACGGTCTTTCAGTATTCTAAAAAAATAGTGGGAAATCTCCCAGGTAGTGTGCTGAGTTCACTATTGATTCTTTACTTTATTGTCATTGCTGGCTTCGAAATCCGCGTACTGGCGGAAGTAACATTGTTCTTTCTTCTGGAAGGCACTCCGATCTGGGCGATCGTGATGCCATTTATCTGGGTGGGTACGTATTTGGTGTATGGTGGGATTAATTCCATAGCCCGCGTGTTTCAGATTGTATTTCCAATCAGTATCTTTATCCTGATCATTTGTTTTATTTTAAGCTCCAGAATATTTGATATTCATCATTTACGTCCTTTTCTAAGTGAAGGCATCATGCCGGTCTTCCGGGGGATGAAGTCGAGCATCCTGATCTTTACTGGTTGTGAGGTTGTGATGACGATGACGGCCTTTATGCAGCATCCGCAGGAAGCAGTCAAGGGGATGTTGGTCGGATTATGCATTCCGCTGGTGCTGTATCTGGTTACGATTGTGATGGTGATTGGCGGCTTGTCCATCAATTCAGTAATCACAAGTACCTGGCCTACGATAGATTTGGTACGGAGCTTTGAAATTTCTGGTTTCTTTTTTGAACGATTTGAATTCCCGCTGCTGGTCATTTGGTTGATGCGGATGTTTTGTAATTTTTGCAGCTTTTTCTTTAATGCTTCACTTGGAATCTCACAGGTGTTCAATCTGAAGATTCATCCGGTGATGTTCGCCTTAATGCCCATCATCTTCATCTGTACGATGATCCCTCAACGCATTAATGACGTCTTCAGTCTTGGTGATTCCATTGGCTATATGGGCGTGCTGATCTTTGTATTGTTGCCATTGTTATTGTCGATTGTATTACTGATCAGGAAGAAAGGACTTAAGCAGAATGTTTAGGCAGAGAGCTATACACTTACTAATAGTATCCATTATTTTAATTACACAGCCTGGCTGTTGGAGCAGTAAAGAGATTGAAGATCTAAGTGTTTATACAGGATTGGCGCTTGATAAGGGAGAACCTGATGCACTCGAACGGGAATTCGAGGAACGTGGGGGAAGCTACCAAAAGCAAAATAAAGTTACGGCAACTGTACAAATTATACCTGAAAGAACAATTGGAAATACCGGTAAAGATGGAGAAACAGCCAGAACCCATTTTAACAATGTTTCTGAGACTGGGGATTCTCTGCTTGAAGTATTCCGCCAATTCACCATTCGTCAGAACCGTCCGATTATCGGCCATCATCTCAAGGTTATCGTAATGGCTGATAATCTTGTGCAACAAGTGAAGATCAGACGTTTAATGGATTTTGTGCTGCGAGATAACGATATCCGCCCGAGCTGTCTAATATTTCTAAGCCAAGGGCGTGCGTCCGATACGCTTAAGACGAACTCGGAGGAGATTCCTTCCATTCGACTTGAAGAGATGGTCCAAAACAACTTCAGAACCAGTAAAGTTATGAAGGGGATAACATTGTCCAATCTAGATGCTCTGATGTACTCTAAGCGAAGTTTTGTGTTGCAAAACGTTGTGGAAGCACAAGGTGAGGTGGAATTCTCCGGGGCCGGTATTATCAAGGGAGAGACAGGGCATTGGATCGGCAACCTTGACCAACATGATGTGGAGAGTATTTCCTGGATCAAAGGCGATATTAAGAGCGGGAGCATCAAAGCCTATGATCGGTCGAACGACTCCATTACTTATGAGATTAAATCAGTGAAGAGCAAGATTACACTGAATAAGAGCGATGATAAGGGGATGTCATTTCATGTTGCGATTGAGTCCACTGGACGTCTAATTGAGAATTGGAATGTGGATGAGGATTCCTCGAGTGTAGCTTATTTTAAAGAACTAGAGAAGATATTTGAAGAGAAACTAACCCAACATATCAATGGACTTATCTACAAAATGCAGTCCACTTACAAAGTGGATGTAGCTGGATTCGGTGATTGGCTCAGCATTGAAAAGCCGCATATTTGGAAACAGATGAAGGATCATTGGGACGATGAATTTACGCGGATGCCATTGACCTTTGATATAAAACTTAAAATCACCGATTTTGGTTCCACATCTAAATGATCGCCTCACGTCGAAAATATGGTTCATGGAAGCACCCGAATTAGCGGGTGTTTCGTTATGTTCGGACATATATTGTATTTTTCTAGAAAAAACAAACCATTTATCTTAAATTTGACACCTTGTTGAAAGCGCTTAACAGTACAATAATTAGCCTATAACGAAAATAGGGGGCGTCAAACAATGGTCAGCAAAAAAATGAAGGCAACTTCAACAATTGCGTTATCAGCAGCTTTGGTTTTAAGTATGGCAGCGTGTGGAAATTCAAACAACAATGAGAGTAAAGGCGCTACAGAGTCGAAAGGGAATACAGCTACGAATGCTCCAGATGCCGGAACTACTAAAACCGAAAGCGGTAAGAAGGTCACGATTACTTTTCAAAATATTTATCCGGATCCAGCAACACCTGCTTATAAAATGCTTCATGAATTAGTTGACCAATATGAAAAAGAAAACCCTAACATTCACATCGAACTAGATACTTTGAATACAGACCAACAAAAAGTCAAACTGAAGACACAAGCTGCTTCCAAAGAAGTTCCTGATATTACGATTGTTAACCCGGCTGCACAAATGAAACCCTTCGTTGATGCTAAGCTGTTTGCTCCCCTGAATGATATGCTGGATCAAAATGGACTGAAAGACACTTATCAATCCGGTCTGCTTGATTACTACAGCTTCGATGGCAATGTTTATGCGCTGCCAGATGGTAATAACATCGAGGTAGTCTATTATAATAAAGAACTTTTCGAACAAGCGGGAATCACAGACACTCCTAAAACATTCGATGAATTACTCCAAGATGTAAAAACCTTGAAAGCAAAGGGCATTACGCCAATCGCGATCGGTGAAAAAGATTCCTGGACGGGTTCATTCTTGTTCATGAATATCCTGCTTCGCACCAATGGGGGACCTGGTTTCCTTCAAGATGTGCTGGATGGCAAAAAAACATTTGAAGATCCTGCTTTCATAGAAGCTGTTGACCGTTTCCAAGATCTCGTGCAAGCAGGTGCATTTCCAGATGGAGCTACTTCCATCGATGCTAACGCAGGTGGTAATATCTTTAAATCCGGTAAAGCTGCTATGTGGGTTATCGGTTCTTGGGAAACAGGTGCAATTGACGCATCCTCAGTGGCTGGTAAAGCAGGAGCCTTCCAATTCCCAAGTGTGAATGGTAAAGGTGATCCAAATGAATTCATGCTCGCACCAGGTAGCGCCTTTGCAATTTCTGCGAACAGTGAGCATTTACAAGAAACCAAAGACTTCTTAAACTTCTTTACACTCAACTATCCTAAAAAGCAATTTGAACTCAAAAATGCTGTAGGGATTGGTCAAAAAGTGGATGGAGACCTGAAAGCCGCAGGTTACTCTGATCTGGCGATCAACGTTTCAGGATTATTCAATCAGGTTAAAGGTGGCGACTTGGCCTTTGACAACACTATGAACCCAGCTACGGCACAAGTCCATCTCAGCAGTATCCAAAATCTTTTTGTTCAAAAAGTGGATTCCGCTCAAGTAGCTAAAGAACATCAAACCGCATTTGAAGCAAATAAATAAGAAGGTTTCCAAAACGCGATGCGAGGGTGCTTAAACGCTTCTTCGCATCGTGTTTACATTCTAGGGGGCGGAAATAATGAAGGTACTAAAGGTTCCAGCGCGCACAATCGCCGTCTTCGTGTTACCTTGCCTGCTTTTGTATGTGTGCTTGGTGTTTGCTCCTATTCTAGTATCCTTTTATACAGGATTGCTAAAATGGGACGGAATTACGACTGCGAAGTTTGCTGGACTTGCTAATTTCAAAGATATGTTTTTTCATGATCCGGTATTTTGGCCCTCTGTAAGGAGAACATTACTCTATGCTGTGGCTTCCATGGTGGAAATTCCATTTTGTTTGTTGATGGCTGTCCTTCTAAACCGGTACGTGAGAAAAGGAAACACTTTAGTTTCTATTTACTTTACGCCGGTTATTTTGTCGGTGGTTATCATTGGACAGCTCTGGAAAACGATTTATGACCCGGTATCCATGGGAGGGATGTTGAACGGTGTCCTGATCTCTCTTGGGCTGGATAGCTGGACTCACAATTGGATCACAGAACCTAAAATTGCGATGTTCGCTCTTTATGCAGTTTCTCTATGGCAATATTTCGGCTACCATTTGCTGATTCAATATACCGGTGTTCAGAATATTCCGGATGAGCTGTATGAAGCGGCAAAGATTGATGGGGCTGACGGATTCAAAGCCGATCGATACATTACTTTTCCGCTGATTATTCCAATCTTTAAAATATCTATCGTACTCGCCTTTATAGGGTCTTTGCAGGCTTTTGATCTCGTAATGGTCATGACAGCCGGTGGACCCGCTCATGCTACAGATGTTATCTCCACACATATGTACAACAGTTCATTCTTATCCTTTAAATATGGCTATGGTAGCGCTATCGCTTCTTTCTTGGTCATACTGTGCCTAGTGTTTACTGCTAGCATAAATACGATCTTTAATAAGCTTGAGAAAAAATTCAGTTAGCAAAGGAGTGCGCGATCATGCGGAATGTCAAGCATAAACGCCCAAAGCGTCCTTACAAGGACGGTAAGCGTTTAAGCGAGAAATATAAGGATAATGTATTAAGTGGAACTCATACGTTCTTATATTTCAAGAAAGGACTCGTGTATCTTCTCTTTGCGATTCCTGTCGTTACCCAGCTATATCCTCTTCTATGGCTAATGCTTTATTCCTTGAAGACCAATGAGGAGATTTTGGGAGGACGTTTTTTCTCATTTCCTAAAGTATTTCAGTGGCATAACTATAGCGAGGCTTATAAGTCAGGTAGTTACCTAAAGTATTTATCAAATAGTGTATTGGTTACTGGTGTAACGATGATCTTCGTTATCCTGCTTAGCTCCATGGTAGCTTACGCGATTTCTCGATTCCGTTGGCGTTACGGCAACTTGGTCATGACGATTTTCTTAATGGGGATGATGATTCCCATGCAGGCCACTTTGCTACCACTGATGATCATTTTCAAAAATATGCATATTCTGAATACGCATTTATCGCTCATATTACCTTATGTAGCTTTTTCTACTCCTATAGCGGTGTTTATATTAAGTGGCTTTATGAAGAGCATTCCGCATGAAATCGAAGAATCGGCCTTTATAGATGGGGCGAGCGTATATCGGATCTTCCGCGCGATCATTCTTCCTGTATCCGTGCCACCGGTAATGACTGTGTGTATTCTAACGTTCATCAACATTTGGAATGAGTATATCTTAGCGGCCACCTTCATTTCCTCCGAGAAATTGAAGACCTTGCCCTTTGGCGTGTACACATTCGTTAGTCAGTATTCTGTAAACTATGGAAATATCGGTGCATTTCTAGTGATGGGTGCGTTACCCGTCATTTTAATCTATTTCTTCTTATCTAATCAGATTACAAAAGGAATGGTGGCGGGAGCAGTAAAAGGATAACTCTATATTGCAAATTACAATAATGGAATTATAATGAAGAAGCAGCAGGACAGATGAGTTTGAGGAGGGAAGCCTTTTTGAGAAACAGCTTTCATTCCATCCACCATCGATTGTTTTTGCTGTTTCTTTTTTGTATGTCTAGCATTCTATTAATTGTGAGTCTGCTCTATTACAACCGGACAACCGTACAGTTTCATGAGAAAATAAGTGATTTGTCGCAGAAGAATGTCGCCCAGACGGCGGATCTATTCAGCTTATTGTACAAAGGGTATGATAGTCTCTCTAAATCACTCAGCAATAACTTTGAACTGATACGTTTGATTAATGAGACAAGCACTGAGCCGGCGGTAGCTTACATCAATGAACAGACAATTACCAATATTCTAGGAGCTATATTTTATTCTCGGGATGATCTCGTAGGTATTCATGTCATTACAGATAAAGGTAAGATTTATAATTACGGAAATTATATGAATGTGGTTGATCCCGATTATATGAAGGAAGATTGGTACCATCAGCTGCAAGCTTCCTCCGGTAAAATGGTCTGGCTCGGCGTCTATGAACATTCTCTTATCGATCAAGTAGAGGATAGTCCTGTGTTTGCCTTTGGCCGTCAGATTTACGATCTCAATGAACACAAACCGATTGGCATTGTTCTGTACGAGACGAATCCGAAGCCTGTTCTGGATGCGCTAGATAATGTGAAGCTGGGTGAGCATAGCCAGGTGTATTTAATGTCGCAGGATGGACGATTCGTATCCTCTGCCGAAGATCAGGAACCTGATTTAACTCAGCTCCCGTCTTTACAGAACTCCCAGAATGTTGTGGTCGAACAGACAGCCAATCGTCTGCTTGTCGCTTCTAAACTGTCCTTCTCTGGTTGGTGGGTGCTTAGTATCACTCCTAATCGCGACCTAAATGTAGAGTTGGTAGAGATGAAACGTTATCTGTTCATTGTATTTTCGATTCTTGTGCTCGTCTCTACTTTAATAGCTTCTATGGTTTCACGAACGATTTCTTTGCCGCTTAAAAAGGTGATTCGAGAGATGAAGCAAGTGGAGATCGGAAATTTTCGGGGAATGGTGAATGTTTCTTCTTATCAAGAGATTAATATTCTTGTTGCTTCGTTTAATCGGATGGTTCGCCGAATCGAAGAACTGATCGAGCGGGTGAAACTTTCTTCCGTCAGTGAGAAGAATGCTGAGCTTCATGCCTTGCAATCTCAAGTGAACCCACATTTTCTATACAATACTTTGGATATGATTTATTGGATGCTGGATGAGGAAGGGAATGAGCAACTGGGTGAACTTGTTCTCTCGCTATCTTCGATGTTCCGGTACAGTAGTCATTGGGAAGTTGACGTAGAAGTCACATTACGAGAAGAACTGGAACAAATTGGACACTATCTAAATATAATTTCTATCCGACTGGAAGGTCGTCTACGGATTGAGATCAATATAGATGAACGATGGCTTGAGGTTCGCCTTCCCAAGATGACTGTACAACCGGTTATTGAAAATGCTGTAAAACATGGCTTGGAATCGCTCGACCGTCAAGGTATTCTGAAGGTGAGTGTAATTGAAGAAGCTGGAGTACTGAACATCGTTGTTCAAGATAATGGCAAAGGTATGGATGCAGAAAAGCTGAATGCGCTAGTGGGATCCTTAGATCGGCCAACAACGAAAGAAAATGGGAAAATGGGGATAGGTCTTCAAAATCTGCACCGGCGGCTCCAGCATATGTTCGGAGAATCCTATGGTCTTGTGATTCGAAGCTTACCTGGAGAAGGAACCGAGGTTGCTATCATGCTGCCGATTCCGCAGGAAGGAGAGCATAGTCTTGAACATTCTCATAGCTGATGATGAACGAGTGATCCGAGAAGGCATTAAGCGCACTATAAGAAGTATCTATCCAGATTATTGTGTACATGTAGCTGCGTCCACAGAAGAAGCAGTCAAGATTATGGAGGAACAATCCATCCATATGGTCTTAACTGATATTCTTATGCCCGGTATGAATGGCCTAGAGTTCATGAGGATTTCTAAGCGGCGGTATCCTTATGTCAAATGGGTAGTCATCTCTGCACACAGTGAGTTTGCCTATGCACAGGAGGCTGTTCGTCTTGGAGCGAGAGATTATCTACTTAAGCCGATCGGTAAAAGCAAGCTACTTGAGATTATTAGTAACTTATCGCTAGAAATAGAGCAGGATCATAAATTTATTAAAGATGAAGACCGATTAAGGTCAAGTCTCAAATATTTAAGAGAAGGTGTATTTCAGAGGCTCGCTTCTGGTTTTAATCTCGGTAATTTAGACATCAGCCAATTAATAGAAGATCATCAATGTTTCTATTTGATTTTGCTCCAAATGGATGCGGGTGATAAAAACATTCGGATAGAACATTTTATTGTAGAAAATGTGTTAACTGAGCTGATAGATCGGGATGGGAGCGGGTTTGTAGTCAGCTATGACCGCCAGAGTCTGCTGGGATTAATCACCTTAAGAGAAGAAGCACGATTAGAAACTTTTCTGGAAGATGGGCGTACCTATTTGAAGCAATATTTAAAAACACCCTTCCAAATGATCCATTCCGGACTTAGCTACGATATAAATACTGTACCTCAGATCGTAACGAGCTTAAGAGAGGCAGTGAATTCTCAAGTGTTGGATTTAACGCCAGCGAAAGGTAGTGGCGAAAAAGCCATCGACATCGCATTGCAATATGTAAAAGAACACTATTTCGAAGACCTTACTTTAGAAAAGATTGCCTCCGTTGTATTTCTGAATCCGGTTTACTTCAGTCAATTATTTAAACAGAAGACGGGTCAAGGCTATAAGGAATACGTGACATCCTTACGTTTGGAACAAGCAAAGCTACTGCTTGTAAACTCGAAGCTTAAGGTGGCAGAAATCGCCGAACGTATTGGATATCAGGACATGCGGCATTTTACACAGATGTTCCGCAAGCGGTTCCTAGTAACTCCGACGGAGTATCGCCAGCAGCTTAATAATGGAACCTACTGAATGGTTCATAGGATTGGAAAAAGGATCTCTGCAGCCATTAGGGTGGCTATAGAGATCCTTTTCTTCTGTGGATCAGTAATGGGGGTAATTTGCTGCTGCATATATAAAAATAACGAAAAATAAAATTAATATGGCGTAAAGTAGAGTGCCGACAATCCCGCATACCAGACCCGCAATAGCTAAGCCTCTTCCTTGCTCATACCGAATCCGTATTTCTTTAAGGGATAGGGCAGACAGAATAACCGCTACAATCCCTAACAAAAATCCGATATAAGGAACAATTATGGAAAGTACTCCTAAAACGAAACCAGCAATTGATTTGCCATTCATCGGTGTTGGTGGGGGCGGGGGAGGATAATAGTTTTGATTCTCGTTCGGCACATAACTCATTCAAATCACCTCCTATCAAGCGTGTTATTGGATGTAGTTAATCCAGTGTTCAAGCTGCACACAAGGAATGAGTCCAATAGATTCAGCTAGTCTGATGGACGCTTGATTTGTTTCAAGCACATGATAGCGTGGAATAAACCCTCGTTCTAACGTTTCTTGTATGGCGGTTTGGACCACCTTTTTCGCATACCCGTTTCTTTGTGAGGATTCTAATGTATGTAGAGCGCCGATTTCCCAGATGGTTTCTTCATTACGGAACGCTAGGCAGGTACTGACCGGATTGCCGTCTAGGAAAATTGACACGGAAAAAGCACCATTTTGAAAATAGTCTTCTATTTCATCTTTCGTGTAATGATTAGCGGCCCATAGCGGAATTAATCTGTCGTCAACCATATGACTGATAACAACTTCTTCGTCCTTCGGAAAGATTTGACCCTCAACTGTACTGTATGAGTAGAACCCCCGGACTTTCTCCATTGAAAATTGTGATGATAAGGCCTCTGTGTAGTTCACGTCTTGCAGTTTAAAAACAAATTTTGCTTGCGGAGGCAGCAATTGAAACAGAGCCGGAAATACATCTGGGCTGCTGT
Source organism: Paenibacillus sp. VTT E-133280 (assembly GCF_002264385.1). NCBI lineage: Bacteria > Bacillati > Bacillota > Bacilli > Caryophanales > Paenibacillaceae > Paenibacillus > Paenibacillus sp. VTT E-133280. The sequence goes on along the minus strand of NZ_NFUX01000006.1, from coordinate 30,989 downwards.
AATCCATAAATACGATGTAATCCGCTTGAGGATATACTCTATGATCATATGCGTAGGCTGAGGCAGGAAGAAGCAATAAAACACCCCATTGACTTCCTTGCTCCACAAGATGAGACTCCATGACTTTCTGGAATGAGGTTAGCATTTTTAATAAACTGACATTCTTCAATGGTTCCTTGCGCAATTTGGTCATAATTCGGTCATTCTGGTGCATGTTATTAACTCCTCGCTAAATAGAATCAAATATAAATTGTACTTATGTAGATCATATATATTTGGATGATTATTATATCGCAGAAATACGTAAGCTTGACAGTGACTGCTATAATGTATTAGGAAAATAAAGCTTGCTGTTTGATGCAGCATACGTAATCGGAGGCACAGAAATTTCATGACACAATCTATCACACCCGCTGCAGTTCGTGTAGGAGGAGGCCTAACTAAGCAATTCATACTTATATTAGCTATTGCATCAGGATTAAGCGTGGCAAATATGTATTACAATCAGCCCCTTCTGGCCGATATTGGACGAACCTTCCATGCATCCTCTAACGCAGTAGGATATGTATCGATGCTTACTCAGATCGGTTATGCGCTTGGGATGTTATTGTTTGTTCCGTTGGGCGACATTCGTGAACGAAGAACACTAATATCCGGACTTCTTATTGCCGTATCATTATCACTCGTTGGTTTTGCTACAGCTCAGAACCTTATTTGGATGTATATTGCCAGTTTTGCTATTGGCATAACTACGGTGGTGCCGCAGGTTATCATTCCTCTCTCCGCAGAGCTTGCTCTGCCAGAAGAACGAGGTAAGGTTATTGGAACCGTAATGAGCGGGCTGTTTTTTGGTATTTTGCTGGCAAGAACGATATCCGGAATTATAGGAGATATGTTCGGCTGGAGAGCGATGTACTGGATTGCTGCAGTTATAATGCTATTGTTATCCCTTATCTTATACCAACTAATTCCAAAGACGAAACCAGAAAATAATTCATCCTATACGGATCTACTGAAATCAATGGGGAATTTGATTCGCAGATATTCGACGCTTCGTGAAGCATCACTGATTGGGGCTTGTATGTTTGGTGGTTTCAGCGTGTTCTGGACTTCACTGGCTTTCTTTTTAGAAGGTGAACCTTACCACTATAGTAGCTCTATCACAGGCTTGTTTGGGTTGATCGGTGTAGCAGGTGCTGCGGGTGCTCCATTTATCGGGAGGTTAGCTGACAGGATCGCACCGAAAAAGATAGTAGGTATACTACTGTTGCTGACATTGATTGCTTATGGCTTCTTCGGTTTAGCTGGATTTACAATCTGGAGCCTGATTGCCGGTGTTATTATTCTGGATCTTGGCGTACAAGGGTCACAGGTTAGTAACCAAACACGGATCTATGCACTTGAGCCGGCGGCCCGCAGCCGAATAAATACTGTGTTTATGGTCAGCACTTTTACAGGTGGCGCAATTGGATCAACACTTGGAAGCTTTGCATGGCAGCATTGGGGCTGGAATGGCGTCTGTCTGATGGGTGGAATGCTAATTGTGGCCGCTATATGCATATGGATAGTCTATAGAGGAATTGAGAAGAAGGCATTAAACGCAGGAGGTGCATGAGCATCAATCTGAAGGCGGAAATGGTAAAAGTTGTCCCGTATGACCCCAAGTGGAAGGTAGAATTCAATAGAATTAGAGTTCAGTTGTTATCTTATGTTGGCGACCTCATTGTTACGATAGAGCATGTGGGGAGTACTTCCATTGAAGGCTGACTATCTCCGTTCAAATGGCGGTAACGCGTCAAGCATATGCAGAAGTCAAACAGCGTCTGGCGGAACAACACCGCTACGATAGGGATGCTTACTGTGAAGGAAAGACAACGTTTGTCACCTCGATTTTATCAAAAACCATGAAATAACCCATAAGCAATCATATGCCCGATCGAAGATGGCTTCGATATTCACTGGGGGACATACCGCTCCACTTACGGAACTGCTTGGAGAAATATAACGCATCATTGAAACCGACCGAAGAGGATACCTGGTCGATGGTGAGCGTTCCTCCAAGCAGTTCCTTTGCTTTATCCATGCGAACCTTTAACAAATATTGCTTGGGTGACATTCCGATCTTTTGCTTAAAGGCCTTAGAGAGGTGAGCCCTATGATAACCAAGCGAGGATGCCATGTGGTCGATACTGATCTGTTGATGAAATTGGAGAGAGATCCAGCGGATCGCTTGATTGATCTGGCGGTCGATAACATCCGGTAAATGTGCGGAATTAGGGGTTAGCGAACCTATGTTCGCAAGGCCGAATTTGTGCACCAAAAGGCGCATCCACCCAGAAGCCTCCAAACTTTCCAACCTTGGATAAGCAGACTGCTGGAAGGAAAAACGAATATGTTCATACAAGTTATGTATCTCTAAAAGATTATCTAAGTGTATTAACGGCTTGTCCGGTGTAATCCCCACTTCTTTAAATAGCTGCTGAACGGCTTCTCCTTGCAAGGCTACCCATACATAAGTCCAAGGCTGTTCCATGTCTGCCTGATAGCTGAATAATGCCCCTGGGAATATAACAAAGGTATCTCCTGCACCACATACCTGAGAGTTACTTTCACTCTGAAACACTCCCTTACCATCCATTACGGTATGTATAAGGTAGTAATCGTGAACAGAAGGCCCCATCTTATGTCCTGGGACCGGTTTACCTTCTCCGCTGAACAATACAGTCAGGTCGATTTCATCTGGAGCAAGATTAAACCCTGCTGTGAAATGATAATGCTCTGAAGCCATTTGCTTCTGACCTCCTATACGTGATTTGAATTACATATAGATTATAGGACGTACCACATAAATGCAACAAACATCCATATATGAATTGTATTTATCCATACTCATTGAGATCGCTCTCATTTATAGTGAATAGTGAAGAGAGAGACGGATACCCTCTGATATTCAAGTGTTTATAAGGAAAATTTATGGATATTTTCTGTGTCGTTAACGATGTCGGGACCGTAGAGCTCACTATTTAAGGAGGAATATTTCACATGTCCAAAATTACATTTATCGGAGCGGGAAGTACTGTATTTGCAAAGAACGTTTTAGGAGATTGCATGAGAACTCCAGCCCTTCAAGGCTTTGAGCTTGCCCTATATGATATTGATCTTCAGCGCCTAAAAGATTCTGAGAATATGTTGAGTAATATAAAAGCAAGTAGTGGCAGTACTTGTATCGTGAAATCTTATACGGATCGCAAGGAAGCTTTACTTGGAGCTAAGTATGTGATTAATGCGATCCAGGTCGGGGGGTACGATCCTTGTACCATTACAGACTTTGAAATTCCGAAGAAATATGGCTTACGTCAGACGATTGCGGACACGGTTGGTATCGGTGGCATTTTCCGCAACTTACGTACGATTCCTGTCATGCTTGATTTTGCAGCAGAAGTGAGAGAGGTTTGTCCAGATGCACTCTTTATGAACTATACGAATCCAATGGCCGTATTGACGAATGTGATGAACACTTATGGTGGTGTGAAGACCGTAGGATTATGTCATAGCGTACAGCATTGTATTCCAGGCTTATTCGAGCATCTGGGAATGGATCAGACAGGTGTACAGGCTAAGATCGCCGGTATTAACCATATGGCTTGGCTACTCGAGGTTACGAAGGATGGAGAGGACTTATATCCGGAAATCAAACGCCGCGCTGCCGAGAAGCAGAAAGAACATCATGGGGATATGGTTCGTTATGAAATGATGCTTAAATTTGGTTACTATATTACGGAGTCTTCAGAACATAACGCAGAGTATCATCCTTTTTTTATCAAACGTAATTATCCTGAACTCATAGAACGGTTTCAAATTCCACTCGACGAGTACCCCCGCCGCTGTGTAGAACAAATTGAACGGTGGCAGCAAATGCGTGAAGAATTAGTAAATAACAAAGAGCTTGTACATGAACGTTCGCATGAATATGCGTCCTACATTATGGAAGCCATCGAAACGAATGTACCTTTTAAAATAGGTGGTAATGTTATGAATACAGGTCTTATCACCAATCTTCCGAAAGAAGCATGTGTAGAAGTTCCGTGCCTTGTAGACCGCAGTGGCGTGACTCCAACCTTTGTGGGAGATCTGCCTCCGCAGTGTGCTGCACTGAATCGTACGAACATTAATACACAATTGTTAACAATTGAAGCAGCGATTACTCATAAGAGAGAGCATATTTATCACGCAGCTATGCTCGATCCGCACACTGCCGCCGAACTGTCGATGGATGACATTACGAATATGTGTGATGAGCTGATCACAGCCCATGGAGACTGGTTGCCCGCGTATAAATAATGCGGTCTAATCTTTCATTGTATAAACACAAAAAAAGCCTGAGAAATCAGGCTTTTTTTGCTTATCTGTCTAGGACAACTGGGGTCTTAAAGAATACACATATATGGACACCTAAATGCGGAGGTGAAGCATGATGATCGTTGAGAATTATACTTTAGCATCGTCTACAACCCATGCCACTCCTTATTACGTGATCAGAGGCGGGCTCCCAGGTCCTGTGTTTATGGTGGTGTCCGGCATACACGGGAATGAAACGGCAAGCATTCGTGCGGCGAAAAACATCGTGAATCACTTAAGACAAGGAGAATTAAATATTTACCGTGGTACGCTTATTATTGTGCCTCTCATGAATCAAAAAGCTTATCGCAAACGAATTCGGGGTGTACCGGATTTGAACCGGACGTTTCCACGTACTCGGAATGGATCTGCCAAACATCCGTTATCCGTAGCCTTGCTTCAATTAATAAGACGTTATCGCCCCAGCTGGTACCTTGATCTCCATGAAGCGAACGGTTTGTCTCAAAGAAATCCTAAACGCCTTGGTCAGTCTATTATCATTAAGCCTGGGAGCCAAGGTACGGTTACGGCTAGGCGTATCATAAAAGACATTAACCGTACAATCGTAAATACTTCTTATCATTTTAATATCCGTTTACGAGAGCGCCCCGGGTCGTCACGTGCGGCCGTCTCCCGTATCATAGGAGCGAAGGCATTTACTGTGGAAACCTGCTGGAGTCTTGATCGTGACCTTCGTATTCGTTATCAGATAGACATTGTTAGTCGCTTTTTAAGAAGTGCTGGATTGATGTGATGATAATTAGATATGCTGTATGCCAAGCAAGCTGACCCTAAGTTCAATAGGAATCGGCTTGTTTTGTGTGGATTTAAAAGATCATTGACAACGATGGGTATAGTGTATATATTACATATATACATTGAATACACATAAACTAGGAGTGAGGGCACGCGTTCATGAACATATTGATATCCAACACTTCCGGTGAACCCATCTATGCACAGATTGTAAGTCAGATCCGCCAGATGATCCTACAAGGAGAGTTAGTTTCAGGTACGCCTTTACCTTCTATTCGACTGTTAGCCAAAGAGCTGCAGATTAGCGTAATTACAACAAAACGAGCTTACGAAGAACTGGAGAGAGAAGGCCTTATTAATTCCATTGTGGGAAAAGGTTCCTTTGTTTCTGGTGCAGATCAGGAGTTTATTCGTGAGCAACGGCTACGGATCATGGAGAACAAGATGAAGGAGATTATTGACGAGAGTAAGCTGTTGGGGATTGATTTTGCTGAGTTCAGTGAGATGTTGAAATTGCTGTATGAGGAGGAGACAGAATGAACGATGTCATTCAATTGAATCAAATATCTAAAAAATATGGCCATTTTAGCCTATGTGAACTTACGTTCGGTATCAAGGAAGGGTATATAACGGGGTTAATAGGACCCAATGGGGCAGGGAAAACAACTTTAATTAAAATGATGATGGGTATGGTACAACCCGACCAAGGAAGTATCGAGATTTTTGGCAAAGAAACATCCATAAAGAATGCAAAGTACAAAGATCGAATTGGGTATGTTTCCGATGAGAACTATTTTTACGATCCATTAACCATCGATCAGATGAGTAAGATGATTGCTCCCTTTTATAGCCAGTGGGATAAAGAGACTTATAGGAAATACATAGAGATGTTTAAGCTTTCCCCGCGGAAAAAGATTAAAGAGCTCTCCAAAGGAATGAAGATGAAGTATTCGCTCGCTATTGCCTTATCGCATGGTGCAGATCTGCTCATCATGGACGAACCTACTGCAGGTCTTGATCCCATATTCCGGAGAGAACTGCTTGATTTACTTAGTGAGCATATCCAGGATGAGAAGAAATCTATTCTTTTCTCCACGCATAACACGACTGATTTAGACCGGATAGCGGATTATATTGTTTTTGTGAATGAGGGGCGGTTAGTTTTTAATGAGATGAAAGAATCACTACCTAATAAATATATGCTGGTAAAAGGCAACAAGGAACTGCTTGATCGGGATGTGCGAAAATGGTTCATCGGGCTTAGAGAGACGGAAGTTGGTTTCGAGGGTCTTCTGAACAATCGCTCTGAGGGTGAACGATTCTTTAGAGATCATGCTATATGCGAGACACCTACTCTGGAAGAAATTATGTATTTTACGGTAAAGGGAAACGCTTTGTATGTTTAATCTCTTGCTGTTGATTCGGAAAGACATTATTCTCCTGCGGAATTTTATCCCTTTATTTCTCTTGAGTATTTTGTTTGTTGCCTATGTGCAAAAGGATAGCTCCAGTATGTTTGCTGCCTTTCAATCCTTACTGTTGCTCGTATACTCCTGTTCAATGGATGCACAGAATAACAACACAAAGTTTGTTATAGGATTGCCAGTAAGTCGGCAAGAGATTGTCTTGGCTAAATACTTATCACTGATTCCTTATATTTTCATCGGTTTGGTTTGCTCATTAGTTTTGTTTCTAATTTCTTTTTCATTTGGCTATTCCATTAGTCCAGTGTATTGGATAGGGGTATCTTTAACGTTACTTATGATTCCTTTGACTGCGTCTATTTATCTGCCGATTCATTATTGGCTTGGTTACAAAAACTTTTACTTCAATACCTTTTTTAATGTAGTTGTAACGATAACCACGATAAGTGCTGGAGCTTCACTCACCAATTCATCAGTTTTCTCAAAAATAACCCATTTAAAGCTGCAAGATCATCTGGTGCAGATAGGATTGATAGGGATCGTTTATCTATTCATCTTGTACTTCTCATATAAGATTTCACTACGATTGTTCAGCAGGGAAGAGTTATAAGCTAAGGAGGACTTATAGTGTATCATTCATTTTATCTTATTCAAAAAGACTTCATTCTTCTGCGTAAATTTCTGATGCTGCTAATCCCTTTCTTTATTTTTATAGCTTACTCGAACTATCATAGCTTCAGTTTATTTACGGTGATGCCACCCATGCTGTTATTGATAAGCTCCTGTTCTATGGATACTCAGCAGATGACGCAACGGTTTCTCGTTAATCTCCCTGTACGGAGACAAGAGCTTGTCCGTGCCAAATACTTCTCAATCCTTCCATATGCGCTTGTTGGGCTGGCAGCAACTGCTTTTACCTATCTCCTGATTATTATGACAGGTAAAGAGGTAACCCCTTATTTTTGGCAAGAGGTTGGTATTGCGATATCTATTTTCCCTCTCCTTGCTATGCTTTATTTACCGATTCATTACTGGTTAGGTGCTAAAGGAACGCAAGTGGTTAATCTCGTTTTTATGATGATTATAATGGTTGGTCCGAATGTGATCGGTAGTTTGCTTCAATGGTTTCCTGACCTAGAGAACTGGCAGAGCTATGGCGTGAAATCTAGCTTTATTCCTTATATCATACTAGGACTCGCTTACGTGTTTTTACTCAGCTGTTCTTATCTCATTTCATTGCGGATTTTCGAGAAAAAGGATCTGTGATTTTAATAATTTGAGATTTAGATTGAATTCATATACCATTATCACTACAAAGATAAATACTGTAGGGGAAGGGTATACATCCAATGCCTAAAATGATTTATAGTTTTCGTACAAAAATGATTATGCTGCTGATGGCCAGTATGCTAGTATCCGGTGGGATAACCTTTTTAATCTATAAGGCGCTCCAGCGATATTATCACTCTGAGGTGAAGTTTGAGAATCCACTTACCCAAGTTCGCTATGTAATAAGAGATATTGGAGATGTGAATACATTTTTAATTATCTTTATACCACTCGCCATTCTATTTTTCTTCTTATTCACTAAGCCGTATGCAAAATACTTCAAAGAAATATCAAAGGGGATTCATCAGCTAGCATCAGGTGATTTCTCTGAACGAGTAGATATCCCTTCCAAAGATGAATTTGGAATCATTGGTCATGATCTCAATCTAGCCATAGAGAATATGCAAGAGGCCATTGAGCGGGGAGATATTGCCGAGAGCAGTAAAGATCAACTCGTGTTGAACCTGGCGCATGATTTGCGTACACCCCTAACCTCGGTTATTGGCTATTTGGATTTTATTTTGAAAGACAATCAATTAACGCCTGAACAGACCAGGCATTACACGACGATTGCTTATACCAAATCTCAACGTTTAGAAAAATTGATCGATGAGCTGTTTGAAATTACAAGAATGAACTATGGCAAGCTTAAGCTTGAGAAATCCTCGATTGATCTCAGTGAGCTTCTTTTACAATTAAATGAAGAATTATATCCAGTCTTTGAGAAAAATGGTCTAATCTCCAGAATGGATATGACACAACCTCTGATGATATATGGCGACGGGGAATTGTTAGCACGTGTATTTGAGAACCTTCTTATGAATGCGGCCCGATACGGAAGCGATGGTCAATTTATTGATATTCACGGTTACTTGGACGCTAACGAGGTAGTCGTAGAAGTGATTAACTATGGGAATTGTATTGAGCCGGAAGAGTTGCCACGTATTTTTGATATGTTTTACACGGGTGATCGTGCACGAACACATCCAACTGGAAGTACGGGACTTGGCTTGTTTATTACTAAAAATATAGTAGAGCAGCATCATGGAACCGTATCTGCGCAAAGCAGTGTGGTGCGGACAATCTTTGAAGTGAGACTCCCGAGAAACAGTAATTGAAGACCATTTCTATATGATGAAGTACCAACCTAAAGAGGATTCGTTGGTGGATGATATCTAAAGATCGTCAACCTTTGAAATCCTCTTAAAAACATGATATAATTAGCTTGCTAATTAATTTGTAAGGTGGTCCGGAGGAACAAGCTGTGATTGAAGATGAGATAAGAGAACTACTGGACAGAATTTCTGCGGAAATGCGTAGAGATTATGCAGCATTGCTTAGAGAATTTAATCTTCATGTGGGCCAAGAACAGTTATTATGCCGGTTATGGAGATCAGATGGAATGACCCAGATCCAGTTAAGCGAAAGTCTGAATTGTGAGCCGCCAACGATTACGAACATGGTGAAATCACTTGAGAGTCATGGGTTTGTTGTTCGAAAAAGAGATCCTGAAGATGGCAGAGTAAGCCGAGTGTATCTTACTTCAGCCGGACGTAATCTTTGTGAACCTGTGGAACGTATATGGAATAAGCAACTGGATAAATTATTAACAGGAATTTTACCCGAAGAACGTTTATTATTAAGAAGGCTTATGAAACAGATGGCGGATAATTTATCTTGAATCTGGCATAGCTCAGCACATCCATTAGCAAGCTAACCAACACTTAGAAAAGAGGAACATAGATGATTACCAGTTTAACTCGTATTAATGAACTAGCCAGGAAAGAACGTGAAGAAGGCCTGACAAAAAGTGAATGGGTGGAGCAGATCGCTTTGCGTGAAGATTACCTACGTGAAATTCGTGGACAAGTTCGTAACAGTCTGTCGGGAGTGACGATTGTAGATCCTGAGGGAAATGATGTTACGCCTGAAAAGATTCGGTTGTCGCGTAAAGAAACTTTGAACTAATTTATAGTTAATAAAATGGATGAGCACCTTTAGAATATCGTTGAATAGCCCTAAGGCTTAATCAGCGAATATCTAAAGGTGTTTTTTTATGATATCAATTGGACGAAAGTGGAATCATATTTATAAAAGTTATCTTAACGGAAGCTTAATTCTATTTCTTTAGTTGTGGTTGAGAATTAAGACTGAATTAATCTTGTGTTACACAGGATCTAAGACTGGATGGTTAGAATGAAATGGACAGAAGATAAGATATAAACATATGGGGAGCGGGAGATGACAGATGAAAAAAGCATTGTTCTTGTTACTTAAAGTAGTAGTAGTTATTATCGTACTAATCGTAGTATTTCTAGCCACTGTATTTACAGTTAATGTGGTCAGCAACAAATTAGAGAAAGGCAAAATTGAATCCTACGGCCAGCTAATACCTGTAGACGGAAAAAACATGAATGTCATGATTCAAGGTCAAGGCGAAGAAACGGTAGTGTTACTACCAGGTTTCGGAACGGCAGCCCCAGGAATTGATTTTAAACCGCTAGTTGACGAGCTATCTCCATTCTACAAAGTGGTAGTAATTGAGCCATTTGGGTATGGGTTAAGTGATATCACTGAAAAAGAACGAACGGTCGATAATATAGTGAGTGAACTTCATGAAGCTTTACAACAATTAAAAATAGACCGTTATATTCTGATGGGGCATTCTATTTCTGGAATTTATGGTCTGGACTATGTGAACAAATACAAAAACGAAGTCAGTGCATTCGTGGGGATCGACAGCAGTGTACCGGCACAAGGAGCAGGCGAGGCGCTTCCAACTGCAGCCTTAAAATCACTTAAACAATCAGGATTCTTCAGATTGCTGGTTAAAATCGATCCTAACCAAATCCTCTCACCAAATGTGGATGATAAAACGAAAGAACAAAATAGAATGATTACGCTTAAAAACATGATGAACCCAAACATCATTAACGAAGCAGAGCATTTCCCTAGTAATTTTAAAGCTACCGAAACATTGAAGTTTCCTAAAGATCTTCCTGTACTTTTCTTCTTAGTGAAAGATACTACGGATGTTGAGGGCTGGGAAGCTTTACATGAAGATCAGATTAAAGATTCCTTACAGGGGAAGATGATTCTGCTTGAAGGCGATCATTATTTACACCATACCCGATCAAAAGAAATCGTCCAGAATTTCAGAAGCTTCATGAATGAAACCAAATAAGCATAAATGAGAAAGCGTCGAACGATTCGTTTAGTGAATCCTTCGGCGTTTTTTTATATGAATGATAAGCAACAAAAAATGATTGATCAACGCATTTGTGGGCACTCTAAACCTTAATCTTTATTATAGGAAGGACTAACATAGCATGTGCGGAATAGCAGGAATATTAAAATGTAATGGACACCCCCCGCAAGAAGAAACCTTAAAACAAATGACAGGTGCAATGAATCATCGAGGTCCTAATCATGAGGGAGTATGGCTTGATTCTCGCATTGGACTCGGTTTTCGGAGGTTGTCCATTATAGACCTACGTGATGGGAATCAGCCGATGACGAATGAAGATCAGTCCCTGTGGATTGTTTTTAATGGTGAGATCTATAATTATAAAACACTAAGAGATCAGCTAAAGCTAAAGGGACATCATTTTCAAACACAATCAGATACAGAGGTTATTTTGCATTTATTTGAGGAATACGGCAAGGACTGTGTTCATCATCTACGTGGAATGTTTAGTTTTGCGATTTGGGATCGTAAGGAACAAACGCTTTTTGCTGCTAGAGATCATTTTGGTATTAAGCCTTTTTATTATTACAAAGATGAGAATAATCTTTTATTTGCTTCAGAAATCAAAAGCATTCTTGCCGTGCAAGGAGTGCCTAGAAAGCTTCAGTATCAAAGCTTATTTAGCTACTTAACTTTTCAGTATGTACCGCAACCCGATACGATGTTTGAACATATTCATAAATTAGGCCCTGCAGAGCGTATTTTTGTTAACCCGAATGGTGAAATGAAGATCGAGAAATATTGGGAACCCCATTTTCATCCGGTAAAACGATCCTTAGCAGACTATGCGGAAGAAATTCAATGGAAATTGAAAGAGTCTGTAAATCTTCATTTACAAAGTGATGTGAATAGAGGGTGTTTTTTGTCCAGTGGAATTGACTCCACAGCTATAGCTGCAATGATGAAAGCAGAAGAATCAACAAAGACTTTTTCGATTGGATTTGAAGGGGTGAACAATGAAACTATCATTGCAAATCAAACGGCAGCCAAACTGGGGACGGATCATTATTTTCACATTTTATCTACAGAAGACTTTTTTGAGAGTATACCGAAAACGGTATGGCATCTAGATGAGCCTGTTGCGGACCCTTCCGCTATTGCGCTCTATCATCTTAATCAGCTTGCCAAAGAGCATGTCACGGTTGTCCTATCGGGGGAAGGCGCTGATGAATTATTCGGAGGATACCGAATCTATAGAGAGCCGGATGCATTAAGACCCATTACATGGATGCCTAACTTCATAAAGGATACGTTACGAAAATCTTTAACCGTATATCCTTATCATTTTTATGGAAAAAATTATTTACTTCGGGGGCTGACACCTTTAGAGGAACGCTTTTTCGGTAATGCTAATATCTTTAATAAAAGCGGAAAGATGAATTTGCTTCACGAATCGGTACACGCTCAAAATAGCTTTTTACATCCGACCGATATCGTTAAGCCTTTTTATGATAAGACAGTGCACCTTGATCCTACGACAAGAATGCAGTTTATTGATATGAACTTTTGGTTACCTGGCGATATTTTGTCAAAAGCAGATAAGCTCTCTATGGCACATTCATTGGAATTAAGAGTCCCGTTTTTAGATAAAGAGGTTTTTGAAACGGCCAGTAAAATTCCAGTCGCCAATCGGATTGGCAAAAACACAACAAAACTTGCTTTGCGTAAAGCTATGGAAGGAATTGTTCCGGACGCAATTGTGAATCGCCCCAAATTAGGATTTCCCGTACCGATTCGTGATTGGCTTAAGACCCCGATTTCAGATATAATGTTTGAGCAAATACGCTATAGTGGTATTGAAGAAATATTCAATATGAATATCATCGAAGAAATGTTTATCCAGCATCGGAGTAATAAAGGTGATTATTCGCGTAGAATCTGGCTAATTTACATTTTTTCAGTGTGGTACACACTTTTTATGAAAGAAGATCTGAAGCAATTAAAGAGTGCCGTGCTGTAATGGGGGAGTGATCGCTTGAACATTGAGGAATATGCATGTAAACATGAGCAGCAAATAAAGGAAACTAACGGATTTACTTACAGTAGTCCTAAGATAAAGATTGTAGGCAATAATGAATTAAGAAATCAACTTGAAGAGACACTTGAAAAATTACCACAGAAGTTCCTGGCCAAATGGGCTTTGAGCGTTGCTGTTGAACATCTGGATCATCTGGATCAACATCTTATAAATTGACCCGAGCGTTCTAACTGGACATATGAGAGGACATACTATAGAAAGCAGTGACTATGCCGTTAAAATGGTAAATGTATCCAATTATTCTTTAGTGGCCGAGGCTGCCACTAAAGAACGGGAAAGACAATTAAGGATAGCTGAAGAATTGTTTTAAAATTAAAGCTATAAGACCGAACATGTGTGAAGATATTGGTATAAGTTGATTAATGGTAATAATTAGCTTTTTTATTTAAGAGGTACTTAAAGAACAACCAACAATAAACATATAAATATAACCACACAGAGTTAAATCCGAGATTCTGATACACTTTAAAGTTTAATACTCGTTAGCGACAAATTGATCTCTATAAAAAAGAAAAGATGAAGATAATGTTCATACAAGGGACGTTCATTTGAACGTTGTATCGATAACCATTAATGGACAGCTGATAAGCAGTATTTATAGATCAAATTGGCTTACTCCATTAATGTATATACTACTTCATCACAAAACCCGTATTTTGTACATATGTCTATGAGTTGGAAAACGCCCTGTTTGGTTCTTATTGTCTGCTGTTGTTGACGGATGACAAGAATGTGTACCGATGAATGACAAGAATATGTACCGTTGTCCATGAGATCACCCTCCTTTTTATCATATAACTAAGAAAGACTGATCTTCAATATGTTGATCTAATGCGACACAAAACTCCCTACCTTTTTGACACAAAACCCCCTACTTTAAGCTCTTTTAGTTAAAAAGTTTGGAGGTTAATAAAATCAAATATGATTTGATCAATCTATTTTGTCAGCTCCACCAAGCAAGTAGATGATTTTGTGTCATTCCTCCAAGTAAGTAGGCGGTTTTGTGTCACCCCACCAAACAAGTAGGTGGTTTAGTGTCATTTACTCCAAGCAAGTAGGCACATTTGTGTCATTATTTATACAGCTAGTTATCCATAACACCTTTTAATATTTGTTATTGATCCATTTTATTAACTGCAATTCGCATCTCTTCATCAGTTAAATGAGTGTAAATCATAGTAGTTTGAATAGATGAATGCCCCAGTTGATTCTTTAATCTAGGTACATCATTATTCTCCTTATGATATCGAGTTGCAAATGAGTGTCTTAATGCATGCACCGATAGAGCCGGCTTTCCAAAGGCAATTGCATATTTTTCAACAAGCTTTTCAATAGATCTTTGATTTAAGCGGCGATTAGTACCCTTCCGTCCAACTGGTGCAGCTATAAATAGGAATGGAGCTGATTTATCTGGTTTATACCGTGATTCTCTAATTGCAAGATAATTGTTTAAATCATTCATTTTTTAATTCCGATGATCATTTCTAATTAACAAGTTCTTATAATCAGAAGTTTTAAAAACAACCTTGACTTTTTTTTGGTTGATTTGAGCACTCTATGCACCTTATATCTATAATTTAAAATTTTATTAACCATTTAATATTTATGGGATACACTCCATTACACATTATTAAAAAGCCCCTTCTATACTGGCACAAGAAGGGGCATCAACAAGCTTTACCGGATGTAACTATTTATCGCAGCATTCAGTTCTGCAATCACCTGTGCTTCGTCGCCATGATGCACGGCATCAACCACACAATTCTCCAGATGGTCTTTTAAGAGCAGCTTTGCTGCTCCATCCAGTGCTTTTTGCACGGCCGCAATCTGCAGCAGGATATCGGGACACTGGCGTCCATTGATCGCCATTTCTTTAACTGACCGCAAATGCCCCTCGACTTTTGCCAAACGGTTAATAATATCTTTCCGGTACTTATGCTCATGATTATGTTCATGACTATTCCCATGGTTAATATGCTCATCAGACATGCGTACTTACCTCCCTAGCTAAATCCTTTTTGAATGAACCTCTCCCTATACATATGACACAATTTAATAGTACCGCTGTCTAGGCTGGCTGTCCAATCATCCAGAGGGGCAACAACAAATTATTCCGCAAAAGGTGCTGTACTGTAAATATCCGTTATAATAAATTCCCCATCGCCGCTTTGATCTGCGATACTGTCCCTGGCCTCAAGATCGTTAAAGTGCCACCATTCCGAGGCCAACGGAGTCAAACCCGCGGACGTGCAATATTTCTGCAGCTGTTTAGCAGGGTCTGTCATCGTATCGGCATAAGTCGATCCTCTCCAAGCGTCCGGCGTTTTTGAAGTCACTGCAGCAGTGAATATAGCTGAGCTTCCACTCAACTCATGTATGTAGGTTGGCATGACGTACTCAATATAATCCGTAACTTGCAAGGAAAGGTAGTCACCGATCCTTACTTGCTCCTCTGATTGGATTTCTACTAAACTCACGTCCATTCCGTACCCCATTTGGTGATTGGATACTCCATCAACAATAAACCAGGTTATTCCCCACGGTGGCGTATTGATCCCCTCCATCACTTCAGGATCTGATTCAGCCAGAGCTTTTAATGCAGAGGCAACATCTTTCTGTACAGTATATGGGCGGAAAACCTCATAAATTTTCAGCGAGTTTCCATCAGATAAAGCCATGCGCTGTGCGGAGTATATTTTTTTTGACATTTGATACAGAACAGGATCGATGAACTCCTCTTTTGCCAGCCGATTATTGTAACTTTTCCCGGAATACAGTTTCTGATCGGTGATACCGGGAATCGCTTTTCCGGAAGATTTGAACTGTGAAGCATACGTATTGGTGTTGTCATAAATCATAGACGGAATAACATCGGGAAGATTAATGAAACAGTAAACATGCGGCAGCCAGCCGGTAACATCCTGATGTTGTACCAGCCACCATGCCCCCTCTTCCTTTAAAATCTGGAAGGCACTTCTAGGTTCAATTATTGCTACCGTAATGGAATTAACGTCGGCTGAATTTTTCAACTCCATTCTTACTGAGGCATACCCTGTAGCACCAATTACAGGCAGCTCCAAATTACCGTCGTACACTAGTCCTGTCGAGGGTTCTTCGCTTCTCGTTGCTTGCGGCTGTTCAGGCAGGACTTCTTGCTCAGATAACGTGGGCGCAGGACTATTTACTACTTGCGGATTCGGGTTCATCTTGCCGGTACAAGCGGATAGCGTTACAGCACTACAGCTGTAAATATAGTCAAGGTTAGGAACCTATGATTAATTATTCTAAGCCACTTCATGCAGCGTTCTCCTTAATCTATGATTCAAATAAAATATAACGAAACAGATACAGCACTATTAGATGGAGCGGGTAAAATATATAGAATCCATACTTGATCAGATTGGATTTTCGGCCGCGGGTTCCGTTGTACAAAGCAAAGAGCGGAATCGCCAGCAGAATGCCGAAACGGAAGATGCTCGTTGAACCTGATGCCGAAAGGCCTGGAATAATGTAAAGGGAAGTTCCAATTAGTGCAAAGCCAAACATTTGCAGACTGAAGCGTGTTCTGAACAAACCAAAACACACGACCCATAAGACTCCGATGTAATTCCAATCTGCCGTCCATGCGAGCAGGCAGCATACCGCAACCGAAGAGATCTGTCCCCATAAGGGGATCTTGGGATTTTTACAGATAGACAGTGCAATCAGCCCCATGAGCAAATCCCAGATCACACTGGTCCCTTGCCACCAGGATAGACCGAAGAAGAGCACAAATGGAAAATGAGAGACTAAGGAAAAAAGAAAAAGCCGTATCATAAATTTTCTTTAAGTTGGAAGTATGCGCGAAGCCCTCTGCAATCAGGTAACAAATAATGGGGGCGGCAAGTCTGCCAATAGTGTGAAGCAGAATATCCAGTGAGGTTCCTGAGGGAACCAGCCATACCGATAGGTGATCGATGAACATGGATAATATAGCAATAATCTTAAGTGTATTCGAATTTACAACTTTAATAGCTGAGACATCTGCTGTCTGCATGATTTGCTGCTCCATTTCCCTTGTTTCGTGAAGCCATATAATACCCGGCAGGCGGAAAGGCTATGCCTGCTGCACGACCTGCCGGGGTTCAAAGCAGATTAATGGGTGACGGTAAAATCAATCAAGGATGTTTCTGCCACCATGGTGTGGTCACTTGCCGCAGAATATTATCAAGCTTGATCATTCGCTGTTTGCCTTCCTCTTGAAGCCATTTGCGTAATGCTTCAACCCCCTCCTTGCCGTATATTTCTATACCGTCCTGCCATGTAGCCCGACCGCACAGTACTCCTGAAAAAGGGACTTCCGCTTCCCCGGCAAATTTCAAGGTCTCTAGAAATATTTCATTCGTGACTCCCGCACTTAGATAAATAAACGGAATAGGTGAAATTGTTGCTGTATCTTTAAAGTGCTGTAGTGCTTCTTGCCTTGTATATACCGCTTCATGCTCATGGCCGGTATTGGCTGCCGTGCCGGATACATATTTCATATTTACCGGAACTTCAACCTTCAGCACATCAATTTTATAACGCGGTTTGGAGAATTCCTGCATATACTTCTTAACTTTATCCGGTTTGACTTTGGCAAACTCGGCGCTTCCTGAGTCCGGTATGCTGTCACTGTATGTTACGGCTTCAAAAAAGAAGGGAATGTCATTTGCGGCACATTCCGCACCGACACGTTCGATGAAGACATGTTTAATGTCGTTGATTTCCTCTAGATCATCCGGATCGTAATACATCAGGATTTTAACGGCATCTACTCCCTTCTCGACATACCGCAGAGCTGAAGATCGGGGCAATAAATCTGGCAGTCGGCCCATTTGTGTCACATCATATCCGGTTTCCTCATAAGCGAGCAGAAGCCCGCAGTCTGCATCACGGGCTTCTGCTGCTGGCCAGCCAAACTCAGGGTCCAGCAAAATAGCAGTCGAATAAGGTGTAAGCTCTTCGGAAACCAGCTGTTTGAACTCGGCGACCTGCTCATAGGATGCTTCCTTTCCCAATGCTTTGCTTAAAGATTTGGATAAGGAGCCTCTTTGATCAATAGCGGTAGCAGCAATATATCCATTGTCGTTGGAGAGTTTGAGCAAACGGTCAAATTCACCTTTTGAAAGCTTAATTGTTATGATTGTTCCTCCATCGATTTTGAAATTTTGATTGCATTAAATTTACATACCTTATTGCTCGTTTTCTAAGCGTTGAACGCTCGTGGCATTCGGAAATAATCGGCTATATATCAGATACACGACACCTAAAAAAACAGCATATATCAGCAGCACGGGTGACCAATACTGCGAACCCGAGACCGCAGAAACGCCAACATAGGCGAAAACAAGCATCGTTGGGATTTTGCCCAGGACAGTTGCGGTTACATACGGAACGAACGGAAGTTTAAACCAGCCTGCATATCCGTTGATAAGCGCAGCTGGGATGAAAGGCAGCATCCGCCCGATAAGAACGAACAGAAAAGCGCGCTGCTGGATATGCTCATTCCATATCTTCAATTTGGTTTTGGAACTTTGGCTTTGATACCCCCCACCTCCTTTGGCAAAAATCCAATAGGTAATAACAGCAGCCAGAGTCGATGCTGCCACACTCATCCCGCTTCCTCCCCATAGCCCGTATTTGATGCCTAGGATGCCAGATACCAGCGCAAAGGGGATGACGGGAACCATTCCGAGCACTGCACAGATGAACAGGATGATGGGCCAGCTTCCAGAATCCAGATTTTCCAGCCAAGGAAGCAGCTCATCCCTCAGGACGTAAATCAAACCGAGCAAGGCCAGATAGAAGATCACGGCAGCCATCTTTCGGGTAAACATTCGCTCCTTTCTTCCTCCCCTCCTCGCTTTAATGTGCGGCCTCATTTTCAAACGCAGCAATCTTTTTCCGGAAACGGAAAAATAAAAATACTGCACGAATCGCCAAATCAATAGCGATTGACAACCAGATGCCTGCAATGCCCAAATCCAGCTGAATGCCTAAGATGTATACTCCGATGACCCGGATCAGCCACATGCCGATGGCGGTGCTATACATGGGGCTCTTGGTGTCACCCGCACCCTGCAGTGCACCTGCAAGGACGAGTCCGACAGCCAGGAACGGCTGCGCGAAGGCATCGATTCGAAGTGCGGTTGTCACCATTTCAATGACAGATTGATCCCCGGTAAACCACGCTGCCGCAAAGGGGGCAAATACAAACAGGAGAACACCGACGAAGCTCATAAATACCACGGCAACAGCGGTAGTATATATACCAAACTGGTAGGCATCCCGGTGTCGGTTTGCTCCCAGGTATTGTCCAACTAAGGTGGTGGCTGCAATGGCCAGCCCATAGCCCGGCATATATGAAAAAACTTCGATATTACCGGCAATGGTATGTGCAGCATAAACCTCAGTTCCGATTCTGACGATAAGGCCCATGTATAAAACTTGTCCCAGACGCATGATGAGACGTTCTGCAGCTGCTGGTCCTGAGAGTTTGAGAAGCGGTTTAGTGAACTCGTTGTGGTCTTTTTTGAACAGCGAGAAAGACAGCTGTGACTTCCGGATGTAATGGAACAGTGCAATGGAACCAAGAATCCGAACCAGAACTGTGGCTAACGCCGCTCCGGCAATCCCCATCCCCGGAATGCCGGCTAGTCCGAAGATCAGGATGTAATCAAGAGCGATGTGGATTACATTTACCCAGATCCCCACCTTCATCGGGGTTTTGGTATCACCAGCTGAACGCAAGATACTGCCGAACACAGTCATTAAGGAAATAAATATGGAAGGTACGGCAACAATACGAAAATAAGTGACGCCGCTGTTGAGTACTTCTGGCTCGGCTCCCATAATGCGTAGTAGCGGCTCAGCGAAAAATAAGGTTATAATTCCAAATGAAATTCCGGCATACACAGCTAGCCACGTAGATTGACGAGCAACTTGTTTAGCTTCTTTCATCTTCCCGGCGCCAACACGTTTGGCTATCATGGAGGAAGTTCCGACACCGATGGCGAGAAAAATAGCAATGTAAACATTCAAAATCGTGTTGGAAACGCCGACAGCCGTAACCTCATTTAGCCCGATTCTGGATACAAACAATGTATCCACAAATCCCACCACCGTTTGAAGCAGATTTTCAATCATCGCAGGTACACCGAGCGCCAAAATGATTTTAATTTTTTCTTTTGGTGTAGTGTCTGTTATTTCTATTATCCTAGCCACATCAATCGTTCCTTTCTAAGCTCTCTGGAATAAATACATACCAAAAAACTAACCCCCCGGGGGGGTTGTTGTCAAGAGAAATTCTTTCAAAAGGTGATGTGGTACAATATTTAGATTATTTGTGCTTCTAAAAAAACTAAATATGATGATTACAAGGATTATCTTCACAAATTCTTCGAAAATGCAGGGTACACTAGAAACAAAGGAGGTTCAAGCCGTGTCCGTATTTATCCGCAAAAATCATAAAAAAATACTAATTATCGACGATGAAGCTCCTATGCGTGAGCTACTGCAGCTTTATCTGCATGCTGAAGGTTATTCCACCGAATCCGCAGCCGGCGGTAAAGAAGCATTGTCACGAATTACTGTAGCAGATTTCGATCTGGTGATCCTGGACCTCATGATGCCGATTATGGATGGGTTTGATGTATGCAAGGCAATCCGCCAAATTTCAACCGTTCCTATTATCATGCTAACCGCCCGCGAAGAGACGGTAGATAAAGTCGTCGGCCTGAAAATCGGTGCCGATGATTATTTAACCAAGCCCTTTGAGCATCAAGAGCTTATCGCCCGTATGGAATCTATTTTCCGCAGACAGGAATTTGTACAGCAGCAGAATCACATGATAGTCAAGCCTGTACAGTCAATCTCCACTTTACCCGCCAAATCAGAGTTAACCTTCCGTGATCTGAAGATGAATTTGAAGACTCACCAGGTGTTCTATCAAGACATGGAGATTGCTTTGACCCCAAAGGAATACTCGATCCTAAAGCTGTTTCTGAGCCATAAAGAACGAATCTTTCAGCGGGAAGATATCCTCGAGCTGCTGTGGAAGACGAGATCCATCAACGACGATCGGACCGTCGATACGCACATCAAAAATTTAAGGGAGAAGCTATCTCAGGCCGGAATCCCCGGGCATGACGTCATCAAGACCATCTGGGGTACGGGATATATTTGTAATGAGAAAAATTAAATTAAATAGCATTCCTCTGAAACTTGGCTCTGTACTTGTCATAATGTTTATGGTACTGCTCTTTTGCATTGAAAGTGTGCTCTATATGTTATTTATCCGCTTCTACACAGATGATGTGCTGAACGAACAGATCCACCGAAATCAAAGTTATGCTGCTGTGTTAAGTGAGCATTTTGATATGACGACAATTAACCATGTGCTGCTCACAGAAAGCAAGACGGACAATCTCCTGCTGATACTGGACCGGGATAACGCTTTACTGGGCTCTTCGGAGGGGACTGCCTCTCTCCCCCCTGAGTACTTGCAAGGAATCATCATCCATGGCACGAGTGCTGATTTTCATGGCCCGGTGTTAAACTCTGATTGGAAGAATGAGCCTAACTTTGTGACCGAAGCAGACATTGTTTCCAGTGGAGAGACGATTGGCAGAGTCTTTATGTTCAGTCCTACCGTCCCCATTCAAACAGCGATTAAGACATTAAACAATACATTTATAGGCGTCGCTGCAGTTGTGCTTGTCCTATCGGCATTGATTATCCTTCTGGTATCCCGGAAGCTGGTGCAGCCGTTGCTGAGAATGATCAAAATAACAAAACGGATTTCTGAAGGCATCTATGATTGGAAACTGGAGCCTCGTGGTTCTGATGAAATTGCACAATTATCCCATGCTATTAATCGGATGTCCTCTAATATTCAACACTATGAACAGCAGCGAAGACAATTTTTAGCAGATATCTCCCATGAGCTTCGCACACCGCTAACGTATATGAAAGGCTACTCAGAGGTGTTGAAGAATGGATTGGTACAGAACCAGGAGGATCAGGAGCGGTACTTACAGCTTCTCTACACCCAGAGTATTCAGTTACAAAGACTCGTTCAGGACTTATTCGAACTAGCAAACATGGAACAAGGATCATTTAAACTGGTTATTGATCGAACGTCCGTAGACAAAGTCATGCAAAATGCTTTGGAACTTATGTCGGATTCCATACAACAGCATGGAATAGAACTTGATTATCAGCCCTCCTCATCACCTGTCTATGTAAAGGGAGATGAACGGCGCCTTCAGCAAGTCGTGATTAACTTGCTTGAAAATGCGCGAAAGTATACCCCTTCCGGCGGGCGAATCACGGTTTCTACTAGCACCAGTAATGGTCAGGCTGTTATTATGGTCAAGGATACAGGCATCGGAATTCCTGCGGATGAACTACCACATATTTGGCAACGCCTTTATCGTGTTGAAAAATCAAGATCGCGAACGACCGGTGGTACAGGACTGGGTCTGGCTATCTCACGAGAAATTGTAATGCTGCATCAGGGACAAATTACTGTGGATAGCACAGAAGGATCAGGGACCACTTTTAAGGTGCTCATCCCGCTTATTTCGTGAAACGGACCTCTTTTAGTGCAGAGCAGGTACAGTCGTTGGAGCAGTAATATACATCTGATGCCATAAGATGAACACCAAAATTGTCCATAGCTTGCGGCTGGCATCCACTTTGCCTGCCCGATGATCTTCGAGCATACCCAACGCTTGTTTTGTAGTTATCCATGGAATATCATCAGCAGAGCCGATAACCTCTTTAGCCCAAGGGTACCATTCATTTTTGAGCCAAATGCGGATGGGAACCGGAAAGCCTAGTTTCTTACGGCTCTGCACATCCGGAGGTACGAAATCCTTCATTGCTTCCCGTAGAAGCAGCTTGGTAGTTGTTTTATTCACTTTGTATTTGCTTGGGATACGGGATGCGAGATCAAAAACCCGAGGATCCACAAAGGGAACCCGAAGCTCAATAGAATGTGCCATCGACATCTTATCTGCTTTCATTAAGATATTTCCCCGCAGCCAGGTATGAATATCAATATGCTGCATCTTAGTAATGTCGTCATAATGAGCAGCAGCTTCATATAGCGGCAAGGTCACTTCTTGTGCACGCTGGAAAGTTCTTGCTAGATTATCGGGCATTATTGCTCCCTTTTCAGCATCGTGGAATATTTTTGCATTACCATAGAAGCGTTCCTGCAGCTCCAAACTTCCCCTCTCTAAAAAGCTCTTTCCTTTCATTCCTGCCGGCATTCCCTTCGAAATTGCACCGGCAAGCTTTCGCATTGCGGCTGGCATATAGTTAAACATTCTAAGGGATAACGGCTCCCGGTAGATATTGTAGCCGCCGAAAAATTCGTCTGCTCCTTCGCCGGAAAAAACCACTTTGACATACCTGCTGGCCAGCTCGGAAACAAAGTAAATACCCGCCGCTGAAGGATCGGCAACCGGTTCATCCATATGCCAAATCATACGCGGAAGCGCCTCAAGGTAGCTTTGAGCGCTTACCGATACTTCATAATGTTCTGTACCCAGATGCGCTGCCGTCTTACGGGCAAGCTCCAGTTCACTATATCCAGGAACATCAAAACCTACGGAGAAGGTTCGGGTAGGCTCCAGACGCTGGAGCATCCCCACCAAGCTGCTGGAGTCAATACCTCCTGACAGAAAGGCACCTCTGGGCACATCGCTGTTCCGGTGAATCTGAACAGAATCCATCAGCACAGCGCGCGTCTCCTCTACCAACTCCGGAAAAGTAACAATATCCTCTGCATAAAATGATGCCTTGAAATAAGGTTTTATGAATATTTGATCTTGCTTAATAACAAGCATATTTCCAGCCATCAACTTATTAATGCCTTTAAACATAGTGGCCGGTTCCGGAACGTACTGAAAGGTCAGATAATGGGAGAAGGCTTGCCCATCCACTTCTCTGTCGATCTTACCTGATGCCAGGAGGGATTTGATTTCTGAGGAAATCATGAACCCACTGGGTGTTTCAGAATAATAAATAGGTTTGATTCCGAAAGGGTCACGGGCTACCAGCAACATTTGCTGTCTCTGATCCCAGATGACCAGTCCAAACATTCCTCGCAGCCGCTTGACGAAGTGTTCACCCTCGGCTTCATACAGCCTGAGAATAACCTCGGTATCGCTCTCTGTATGAAAGTGATGTCCCTCTCTCTGTAGTGATTCACGCAGCTCCCGGTAGTTGTAAATTTCTCCGTTAAAAATAAGGGATATTTCGCCCGGTTCATTGTGCATCGGCTGTGCGCCGTGCTCCAGGTCAAGGATGCTTAGTCTTCGAAAACCAAGACCTACGTGCCCATTTAAATGAATACCGGAGTCGTTAGGCCCGCGGTGATTGATGATTTCTATCATCTGCCTGAGCATCTGGGCTTGTACAGGCACTTGATTTCGATTATATACAGCGGTAATTCCACACATAAATTAGCACTCCTTAACTTGTTATCTCTTCTTTATTTTAGGGAGTGTATTTGAACAAACCGTGATGGTTTGATTACATTTGTGCTTACGATTCTCCACAATTTCTTCACGGACGGGACATAAAAAAAAGAGGATCTCCAGCACCACGTAATGAGAGCTGAAATCCTCTTATTGAATACAACACCGATTTAGAATAAATTCATTAAAGAATCCTTTAGGTTATTGAAGAAATTTCCGATTGAACGGAGTATCAAAGTGAACCAGCTTGCTTTATCCACTTGGTTTTTAGACAACAAATTCATCTCTGACTTGATCTCTTGACCTGTTTCATCTATATACGTAATTGTTGCTTTCCCAAGAACTGTTCCATCTGGAATAGGAGCTGTTCTTACAATTTCATCTACGAATTCGGCAGTTATTGTTAATTTAGGGTTTGTTCCTTTAATGGTCATCAGAGTTAGGTCCTCCTCTGTCTCCAGACCTACTTCTTTTTCCTTGGCTTTAAATACTTTTACGGTTTCTAACCCTTCCAGAACCGTTCTCTCTGCAAGAATCGTCTTTCGTTCGAACTGGCCAAATCCATAATCGAGCAGTTTCCGAGTCTGAACAAAACGCATGGACTCAGAAGCTGTTCCCATGACAACGCTAATTAGCCGCATACCATTCCGCTCGGCGGTGCCCGTAAAACAATAACCCGCTTGATCTGTGTAACCTGTCTTCATACCGTCCAGACCCTCGTAAGCATAGTTTTTAAGTGAGGTTATGGAAGAATTCCCCTCCAGCATCCAGTTGTAGTTAATGATCGGCTGGGCATCACGTGCCTTGAACTGGTATGAAGGAAGGCTGGAGATTTCGAAAAAATCGGGATGCTCGCGCTGTATGGCCAATGCCAGATAGGCGGCATCACGTGCGGACATCACGGTCTCACCTTCAATTTCTGTGGGACGGTATTCTTCGCTCATATCCCCCCTGCCTAAACCGGTGGCATTAATAAAGTGGGCATTGGTTAACTGAAGTTCTTTTGCAGTAACGTTCATTCTCATGGCGAAGGCTTCTTCACTGCCGGCAATATGTTCAGCCAGTGCGATTGACGCATCATTAGCCGACCCCACTGCCTTTGCCGTAAACAATTCTCTAACGGTATGTGTATCGCCTTCCGCTAGAAACACCTTGGATCCCACAGTATCCTGGGCTCTTTTTGAAACGGCCACCTGATCCTCCCAGTTTAACCGTCCGCCCTTGATTTCGGAAAGCACGATGTACTCCGTCATCATCTTAGACATGCTGGCTGGCGGATAGGCGATATCTGCGTTCGCCTGGTATAAGATCTGTCCTGTCTCTACTTCAAGAAGGATGGCCGATTTGGCCTGTAGCGATAGACTTCGGACAGGTGCGGGTGTATGGGCGTTAGCTGATACAACGGCGTAGGGTCCTGTGTAAAAGGCTGCCCATAAGCTGACAAACACTAGAGCTGGGATCACGTATGTTTTAATTTTTGAGGTTAACACTTGATGTACACTCCTTTAGTCTCAATTCGAATAAGTAATGGCTTGTCTGCCCATTTGCTCCCATGCTTCACGAAACGAGTTGATCTTCACTTTACGGTTAATCACTTCGGTCAAAGGGTCATTGAAGTAAATGTAGCGTTCATCATAGCCCGTTAGGAGCACGGAATGCTCTTTGTAGGTAATCTTGATTGGACCACTTGGGGTATCCCACTCTTCAAACATCTCAATAGGCAACGAAGTGAAATAAGTATTGGCTATAACCCACACAGGCTTCCCTTGAGTGAGAGTAACCAGCATATCGTCAAAGCTGCTGCCAGTCATATCAATGATCTGCCCAGGCAAATACATCTCAGCCAGATCTTTAATCGGCCCGTGGTAGACGCCGTATCCCGGATTATCATAGGAGTACATATCGCCGACAAAGCCATCGTAAGGATTGCCAAATGTAACTGAACCATTAATCTTGGAATACGGTGTCGGATCTTTGCGAATTTGTTTTGCAAGTATCATTTTATCCGCCTCGATTCCAGCATGTTTTAGTAGCATCGCAAGACTCGTCACCTCACAACCCCGCGGCAGCTCCGGCATTTGGTTAACTAGTACGGCATCAAGGGGCTGGACCTGAGCCGGCAATGGTTGTAGGGTCCATATTGTCTTTTCACTGCTGACATGGTACACACGAGTTCCCAGATTACCTCTGGCGAACTGTACAGCCTCTGCGTATTCTGAAAAATCAGCCACAAGTATTTCACTCTGGTATACCAAATACGGACGGTAATTGTTCCACAGTAAAGCATTAGATCCCTTTTCTCGGACTGATGCTAATCGAGTGGATTCAGCATAATTAATAGCTTCTCCTAGCGTAGTATAGCTGTTTACAAATGTAGACCCGCTATACACAGCAAAAGTGTTGTCTGCTTCTTTCTCTAATTCATTCACATATGAAGATTCGCTTTGCGGCATAACAAGCTCTTTGGGTTGAAGCAAACGTTCAGTTACGATAACTGCGATTAAGACGATTAACACTAACATGAAATGCTGTAACCAAGCCTTGTTCTTATTTTGTTTTGGCAATCAAAACCACCTATCTTTGCAGTGTAATGAGCGTACATCTCTAAGGGTAACGATGGACTTTGTAGATATTGTGAAGGAATTATTACAACATCTTTTCCGGGGGGAGCCCGAGTGATTTTTAGTAATAAAAAAACCGCGATTTACGCGGTTTTCATAAAGAGTCTGCATTTGTGTTCTTATCTTGAGGTCTTTCAGATCACTGGTCAACTTTGTGGCGACATAGTTAATCCGAACACCGCATCATAAGCATCAAAAATTTTCCGTGCAATGGGAGCTGCACTTTGTGAACCGTAACCACCTTCAGGAACGACAACAGCAACTACAAGCTTCGGATTTTCTCTTGGTGCAAAGGCGATGAAAACTCCGTTCTCCACATTTATAGCTTGACCATTCTTATAAATCGTTTGTTGGGATGTTCCGGTCTTTCTGGCGAAATCATAAGGAAACCCTTGAAATGCGCTGTCTACATTCGTAGCCATTCCACGGTGAATCGTTTGCCATAACTCATCTTCGTACGAAACCTCGTTTAAGATTTTCGGCTCAATGGTTTGAATGACACTTCCGTTAGTATCTCGGATTTCTTTAACGAGATGAGGCTCCATTCGTTTACCTTTGTTGGCAAGCATCACTGTATATTGTGCAAGTTGCAACGCTGTATATTTACCCTGCTGCCCGAACGAAGCGAAAGCCATACTTGAAAGCTGAGATTGGTTTTTCTGGTTATATTCAATTCGTCCTCTAAACTCTCGCGGCAAATCTACCCCGGTTTCCACTCCTAGACCGAATTCTTTCATATATTTATCCCAGACTTCCACTGACTGATCTGCGTATTTCCTCCACAATTGTTCGCCAATTAAGTCAACCATAAATGCATTGGATGAATTCTTAATTGCAGTTACAGGAGTCAACAAGCCAAAAGCTTTGCCTCCCGAATTACGGACTCTTGAATTATCCCTACCGAATTCAGCATATCCTTGATCCATATACGTAGTACCTGGTGTGATTAAGCCTTCATTAAGTCCGATTAGAACACTGAGCGGTTTTATCGTTGAACCTAGGAGCACAGTGGATTCAGGATGCTGTCCTGAATCATTTGGTGGAAAAGACTCCACTGTTCCATTGCGATAAATATACTTGATCTTCTCATAATCCCAAGGGGCATTAGGATCATAATCTGGCATACTTGCCATAGCGATTATGTTTCCGGTTTCCACCTCCATGGCAACTGCATAGCCCGTCTTCGCGTTGGGGTGGAGCTTCCCGGATACGGGCGTTCGCTGCAACCATTGCAACTGATCTATGATAGCTTGTTCAGTCTTCAATTGAACTGTTTTATTAAGAGTGGAGACGAGATCGTATCCTTTGATCGGCGGTTGTGTAACAGGCAGCGAACCCTCTTCCGGCAAATTAACGGCATTAATAGCAATTTGCTTAAAACCATTTTTTCCGCGCAGCAAATCCTGATACTGCATTTCCAGTCCTGATACGCCTACATCTTCGAGTTCAGAGTAGATCAGTCCAGGATCCGTTTGTTCGGCATTCAATCTATCGAGTTCTTTATACTTGACAGTGGTCTTTGATGTTTTGAAGGATTTCAGATATCCGATCGCCTGAACGGCTATTGTATCCGGGTCGTATTTTCTGATCGTCTCTTCTACGACTGACACACCGGGATATTCCATTTTATTCTCCATAAAATAAGCTACTTCTTGATTCGAAAGTCCGCTTTTTATGAGTCTGGGAGTATAGCCAAGGGCCTGTTTATACTCTAAGTCCATAGCTTCGATAATTTGTTCTACACTATAATCAGCGGTGTTTATATTTTTTAACTGCTGGAAGACTTTACTCAGTTTCTCTGCTAACTCCAAAATCTCTTTTCGATTAGGGTTTGGTGACCCTCCGCTCTGTTCACTATAGTTCTTAAATAAAGTAATATACAAGGAGTACGAGGGTTCAGAATAAGCCAGCTTCGTTTGCCCAGTAGAATCATATATCGTCCCACGAACAGGGAGTAAAGGAGCCGTCCTTGTTACACTGATATTCTCTTGCTCAGCCATTACAGGTCCTTCCACAAATTGTAGAACTGTCAATTGAATGAGTAGAATTGAAAAGATTATGAATACGCCAAAAAAGAAAATATTAATACGTAGATGCAGATGATTCTTGGGATTTGAATTTTTCTTTATGCTGAAATTAAACTTTGTCATCACATTTCCTCACTATAGTATAGAGTTTCATGAAGCTTAGGTGAGGTCAGGACAGCTCTTAAAGTCCATAGTAAAACTATCTTTCCACCTCCTTAGTTGGCCTAAATAACTAACCTCTATTTACAATAGTAGGAGATGGATTTGAAGATCTTGTGAAGAAAGTATTACAACATCTTTTCTTGGGGGAATAAGAGAAGAGTGAGAGATCACCCGACTTACCAAACCATGACGTACAACTGGATGGTTTAAGTGCTTTTATGTTATACTCCTTCGTATATATTTCGAGGGGGGGCTGAACAATAATGGGAAGGCGATTTTGCAAATGGATTGTGCTCCTGAATTGATCCGCCTCAGACGGTACTTTTGTTAAACCCATTAGCGGATTAAGAAGTGTAATCTGACTACAATTTGGAGGTGAGTCCCTCTTTGAGATGGGAAGGATTGGACTTAATAACGATCATGAATTTATTTATTCTTGCAGTGTTAATTGTATTGACAGCTTTTTTTGTAGCATCGGAATTTGCTGCCGTTAAAATCCGAATGTCACGGATAGAACAATTGATTGATGAAGGAAATAAAAAGGCTATTATTGCTAAAAAAGTCGTCGGTGATCTGGATTATTATCTATCCGCGTGTCAGCTCGGGATTACAGTTACAGCTCTAGGACTTGGAGCTATTGGCAAGCCCACAGTAGAACGTATTTTGTATCCGGTTTTCGATTTATTTAATTTATCCGAAGCGAGCGCTTCCGTAGCGTCCTATGCGATTGCATTTATTTTTGTTACCTTTCTACATGTGGTTGTCGGGGAGATGGCGCCGAAGACGCTTGCCATCCAGTTCGCCGAGAAGCTGACGCTGCTTCTCTCACCTCCGCTGTATTGGTTCGGCAAAATCATGCATCCTTTTATTGTGGCGTTGAATGGAACATCGCGGGTAATTCTTCGTCTGTTTGGAGTCAAACCTGTCGGGCATGAAGAGCATTACTCGGAAGAAGAAGTGCGGATCATTATGGCCCAAAGTTTCGAAGGCGGTGAGCTGAATGAAACTAAGCTGGAATATCAAAACCACTTCCTTAATCTTATCTCTTCTTCTGGCTCCCACAATCGTAGAAACAAAACCACCGTAGCTCCCACAGACTAGATAAATTCTACTCTCACTTTCAAAGGTCAATTTCTTTAAGGTAACAATGACAGCCTCTAAATTCTCTGCCTCTGTCATAACAGACTGAAAAAAAACGACTAAACTTTCTAAATACTTTATCACATCCTATTTTGCTTAATATCAAATCGGCAAAGAGGCCAATTTCTTGTCTTCAGACACTTTCTAGGTTTTATAGTAGATGACAACATTATGATTTGTACTTTTCACCTTACTTCGAACATTAAAACAAAAAAGCATCACCTTAAGGAGATGCTTTAGATTAGCTTGGCGTCGATCTAGTCTCAAGTCCTTTCGCCAAGTACCACCGGCGGTGGAAGGCTAAAAAGGTCGTGTTCGGGATGGGTACGCGTGGAAC